>JBDSGI010000226.1:0-8728 GCA_039919035.1 Opitutaceae bacterium | reverse complement strand
AGAGCGATCCGCAGGAAAATCAGAATATCGCCAAGCGGCCCGAAAACGCCGCGCTCGTCGAAAAACTGATGGCCCAGTGGAAGGCCGGCTGGCGCGGCGCCGGGCCCGCACAACCTTGATATCGCGCGCTCGATTCGCGCCCGAGTCGAATACGAGCAGCCGGCGCGGGCGCCGAATCTGACAACATTGTCAGTTGGATTGACGTGAGCCGCGGGCAGCCGGGTGCCTACACTGCCACAATCGCTTCGATTGACCCCGAGCGGCTGCTGGCAAAAACCAGCCGTGGCGCAGAGGCGCCGCGGCACGCTTAAACTAGCAGCCTTACGCGACCCTTTCGCACGGTGGCAGCCGGAGCCCAATCCTCCGCTGCCCATGAAAACCACCCGCAAACCACTCCGACTCGCGGCATCGCTGATCGTCGCGTGCCTCGTGCATCTCTCCCACGCCCAGACCACCTCGGAGCCCAAAGGGAAATCGACTGAACCGATTATCGAACTCTCCCCCTTTATCGTCGAGGAGAACAACGAACTCGGCTACCTCGCCACCCAAACTCTCGCTGGCGGGCGCCTGCGCACGGACCTAAAGAACGTCGGCTCGTCCATCCAGGTCATCACGAAGGAATTCATGGACGACCTCGGCGTGACCGGCGTCGAGGAGCTGTTCCAATATACGACGAGCACCGAGGTTGGCGGCATCTTGGGCAACTTCACCGGTGCGAGCGACGGTGGCGCGGGCGAAACCAGCACCGGCGGCGCTCGCCGCGACCCCGACGGCACCAGTCGTGTCCGCGGCTTGGCCGCCCCGGATCGCTCGCGAAATTACTTCAAGACCGACATCCCGTTCGACTCGTTCAACACCGAACGCATCGACGTAAATCGCGGGGCCAATTCCTTTCTCTTCGGCTTAGGTTCGCCCGCCGGCCTCGCGAATGTGAGCCTGAGCAAGGCGCGGTTTCACAACGACAATGAAATCAGCACGCGCATCGGCAGCGGCGGCAACACCCCGTCCTATCGAGGCTCATTCAAGTTAAACCGAATCGTCGTGCCCAATCTGCTCGCGATTCACGTCGCGATGCTGGCCGACCGAACGAAGTATCGGCAGGAGCCCACCTACAAAAACGACGACCGCCAGTATGGTGCGTTCACGCTACGGCCTTTCCGCAATACGAACACCATCGTGCGCGGCTACGTCGAGAACGGCCGCATCAGGGGCAACGCCCCCGATGTGCTGCTCCCGCAGCAGAATCTAACCACCTTCCTCAACGACCCCGTGGTCGGCCGGATGTCGGTCAACGCCTATGACAACCTGCAACGGTTCAACCACGTCGAAGGCCCGACTCAGGCGCAGTGGAACCGGCTTTCCGCCGCTGAAAAAAAGAAATACGTCGTGAGAAACACCCCCGACGCGAACAGCCTCGGCAACGCCGCGTGGGGCGCCGGCGCGTATGGCTTGATCTTCGACGGCACGAACGGGCGGCAACCCGCGTTCGCTTACACCGATCAATATCGCGCCGTCGATTACATCGCCCGCGACCCGTTCTTTGCGCCGGGCCGGAATGCCACCGGCGCGCCCTACAACGTCTATCACGGCAATGAAAGTGCCATCAAAGGAACCGGCTGGCTCGACCAAGGCTTCACCGATTTGAAGACCATGGATTTCAGCCGGGCGAATCTCGGCTGGGACAACGACTACTACACGCGCGACTTCGTTAACTACAACGTGTCGCTCGAGCAGGTGCTCTGGCGCGGCAAGGCCGGCTTCGAGATCGCCTACGACTCACAGGATCTTTTTCGCCGCGACTTCGTGGCGTTCAATGGCGGCAACTCGCGCGTGCTGTTCGATATCAACGAGACCCTCTGGCTGCCCACGGACCCGAACTACAAGACCTCCAAAGTGGTCGCGCCGCTGCCGAATCCCAACTACGGGCGCCCGTTCATCCTCACCAAAGGCAGCCGTCGGACCATCGACACGCAGCGTGAGGCGTTTCGCTTCACCGGCTTCGCCAAATACGATTTTGCGGAGCATATGAAACGCGGCTGGCTTTCGCGCCTGCTCGGCAGCCACACGGTCACCTTGCTGGCCGATCGCTCGACCTACGACGAAAAGCTGATCAACTGGATCTTCAATTCCTTCGGCGATCCCGAGCCCGCGCTGCACATCGGCGATGCTAATGCGCGCCAGACAGCGAACAACGTCCGCAACGTCCCAATCTACGCCTACCTCGGACCGGCGCAGCCGCGGGCCTTCACCGATCCCAATTTCATGCTGTCCGATTTCGTCTTTGGCCCAGCGAAATACCAGCTTCAACCCGCAGCTGATCTCTCGATCAAAAAGCTCAGTTGGAATCTCGGGCCCGATGCCACCAACGCGAACATCGGGCAAAACTCCCGGGCGAACGGCAACGAGGGATTCGTCCTCGGCACCTTCACGCCCCGCGAAGTTCCAGCCAGAAACTACCGGCTACAACACACCACGGTCACCTCGCTCGCGTTGAACACCCAGTCGTGTTTCTGGGAGAAGCTCCTCGTCTTGAATGCCGGCTACCGCGAGGACACCGTGAAGACCTGGCTGAACACCGAGGCCAACCTTATCGGCCTCGATGAAATCCCCGACCTGTCACCTGGAAATTTCCGAGCCGAGGACGGAAGCTTTACGGGTTCGAAGAGCCACATCTTTGGCTACGGCGGGGTGCTGAACTGGCCTCGGCAGCTCATCAAACTGCCCAAGGCGGTGAATCTCGCGTTCCACTTTAACCAATCGGAGAACTTCATCCCCGCCACAGACCGGGTGGATCAATATCGCCGGCCCGTCGCGTCGCCCACCGGCACCAGTCGCGACTACGGTGTCACCGTCTACCTCTGGGACAACAAAGTCGTCGCCCGGCTCAACTGGTATAACTCCACCCTCGGCGGCGCCACCGCGAGCGTGTCGGATCTCTTCAACCAGACGAACTCGAATATTTTTAGCCACTTCGGCAACCTGAACAGAAATATCCGTCAAGTAGACGCCAACGACGACGGAAAAATTGACGATGCCGTGGTCAACGCCATCGCCGTTGATCCCAAGACTGGTCTGACGGAAGACGGCCTCACGCGGAGCGCGGCGGCGGCGGTGCTCTATCCCAACCTCGCCAAGGCCCGTGCCGCCCGCGCCGCGATCGCGCCGTTTTTGACCGACGCCTTGAAAACTGCCTACAACTACCGGATGGCGCCCGATGGGGGCTCCCAGACTCAATGGGCCGGCGCCATCACCGACACCAACGACATCGAAGCCAGCGGCTTCGAGGCGGAAATCACGCTCAACCCGACGCGCAATTGGCGCATCGCCTTCAACGCCGCCAAACAGGAGACAATTCTGTCCCATATCGCTCCGAGGCTGACCTCACTGCTCGAAAAAGTCTGGTTCCCTCACCTGAGCCAATACGGAGACCTCGATTGGAATCTTCCGGTCGAACCGCTCAACGGAAATACGACGACGCAGCAAATCAATGACCGCCTGCTCGATTACTATGCGATCAAAGGCCAGGAGGGAAGGCCTCAGGCCGAGCAGCGCAAGTGGCGCTTCAATCTGATCAGCCGCTATCAGTTTAGCGAAGGTCGCCTCAAGGGTTTCTCCTTGGGCGGCGCCCTCCGCTGGGAGGACACCTATGCGACCGGTTACCCGCTGCTCAACGATCCGCGCGGGCTGATATTGCCCGATGTCGCCCATCCGTATCGCTCGGACACCGAACTCGGCGTGGACCTCACACTTGGCTACCGCCGGCGGATCATGCGCAACCGCGACTGGAGCGCGCAGATCAACATCCGCAACCTTCAAAACTGGAACAGCGACCGCGTGAGCGCGATTCGCCAACAGCCGGACGGTTCCGTCGCGCGGGTGCGCTTCGACCCGCCCCTGCAAATTCTACTCACCAATACCTTCAAGTTCTGAGCTCAAGTCGGATGGCACTCAGTATGCCGTCGGCGGCGGTCGCACCATCTGCCAGAGCGTCCGCGCGGTGATTTGCAGATCGAGCCACATCGACCAGTGGCCGATGTAGTAAACATCCCAGTGGACGCGGCGGCGGAGCATCTCCTGTTCGAGGATTTCTCCGCGATAACCCAAACTCTGCGCCAAGCCCGTGATGCCGGGCTTGACGAGGTGGCGGGCGCGGTAGCCGCGGGTCTGCCGGCGGAATTCCTCGTCGAGCCGCGGCATGTAGGGACGCGGACCGACGACGCTCATGTCGCCGCGCAAGACATTCCAGAACTGGGGAAATTCATCTAGGCTCCGTCGTCGCAGAAAACGCCCGAAAGGGAAAATGCGCGCGTCCTCCGTTTGCGCCTGCTGCGACTCCGCGGCCGCATCTTCCGGCCCCGCGCGCATCGAGCGAAATTTTAACATGGGAAACACCTCCCCCTGCAATCCACGCCGTTCGCGCACATGAAACAGTGGTCCTGGCGCCTGACGCCGCTGCATCCACCATACCCACGCGCAGAGCGGCGGCAGAACCATGGCCACGACCGGCACCGCGATGATGAGGTCAAAGATGCGTTTGCCGATCCGATTGAGCGGATCTTCGAGCGGCTCCTCCTGCAACGTGTAGAAATGCCGGCCCTCTTCCACCGTCGGCACGAGCGGATGCGTGTAGCGGTCGGCGAGATTGTTATGGATGAGCAACCGGCAGCCTTGTTCTTGGCATAGATCGATCACCGCGCGGGCTTCGGCATCGCTCGCGGGCAGGCCCAAGAGCACGACCTGGCCGACCGCGCGTTCCGCCAGCACTCGCGGCAGATCTGAAACGCGACCGAGCACCGGCACCATCGGCGACGCGGAGCCAACGGCCTCCGGATCATCCGACAGCACGCCCACGGGATAAATCCCCAACGGCTCCGTATGGGCGATCCAATCCCTCAGCTGAGAAAATGAACTCACCGATCCGATGAAGAGCGTCGGCAGATGATGGTCCCTTTGAAATACCAGCCGAGCCAGCGCCCGGGGCAGCCAGGCGTTGAGCGCCGTCAGCCCAACCCACGAGCCCACGAGCAGCGTTCCTAGAAACAGCCGGCTGATACTCCTGTCCTGCGTGGCAAACATCATCGTGAAAGTGAGCGCCGCCATCAGGCCGACCTGCTTGGCGGCGAGCCGCGCCGCTTCCCCGAGATCCGGCCGGTGAAACCTTGCCGCGAGCCGTCGAAGATCACGCCCGGCCAGCGCCATGCCACCGATCGTGCAGAAAAAATACGGCAGCAGGTTCACCTGGCGGGTCAGATGCACCACGGGCACGAAGCGCAGAATGAATTCCGCGTAGGTCCAGAAGAACACCGCCACGCAGAGCGTCGCCACCCCCGCATGCAGGTGGGCCAATCCGCGCGCGCGCGTCGTAATCATGGGCGCCCGATCTGGCCAGCCGACGCTTGCCGCGCAAGCCCAGCGCTACTCAACGATTCCGTCGTTCGGAAAGTCGGCATCGCTGGCTAGGGTTTGAGGAAGAACTCCAGAAACCGGAATGCCTGATCGTTTGACTCGGGAGTCGGTGAATGGGCCGGACGATTCGTCATCGCCACCCGATTTTCGAAGCCGAGCAGGCGGTTAACGGCCATCGCGTGATTCAGCGCCGGCCACCGCCCGGGTCCGTCCTCGGATCCACCCGAGACCAAAAACGGCCGTGGTGCCATCAGGGCATGCAGTTCGTGCAAGTCGTGGCCACTCTCGAAGAGGGTCTTGTAGGGGCCGGTCCGTGGATTTTGCTCGGTCACGAGGCCCCGGCCACGCGGTGGCTTCGCCTCATCGAGCCCCAGATACCACGGTTCCCAATAGTTCACTGCGGCGCGCGTCTCGTCGAACACGACACCTCCGTCTGACCACACCGCGCAGGCAAATTTTTCATAGAGACACGACGCGAACATCGCCCACTTGCCGCCATACGAGTGGCCCATGACGCCGATGCGCGCCGGATCAACCTCGGCCCGTTGGGCGAGCACCGTGTGGCAGTTGGCGGCGAGGTAGGCGAGGTAGCTCAGCGGCTGGCACTTCGCCGCGCTTTGCAAAGGCCGGTAGGCATCGTCGCCGGGCGTGCCGATGGAGAGGGTGACAAAACCGCGCCGGGCCAGTTGCAGGGCAAAGTCACGCTCCCGCCCCTTTTCACCGATCGTCATCATTTTCTTCGCCTGTCCCGTGAGCGGCCGCGGACCAGCGTAAGCCACGCTCACCTCCGGCGCGTAGAAAACCACGAGCACCGCCGGCCGCGGCTTGGTCCCGGCCGGGACCAACAGGTAGCCATGCTGCATCACGCCCGGCGCTACCTCGATTTCGATGCGGTGCTGGAGGATGCCGGCGCCGCGATCGAGCGGTTCACTCAGCTCAAACTTCGGCCGCGCCAGCAACTCCGGCCATGGTCCCATTTGCGCGTGCCAATATGCTAGGATCTCGGCGCGCCTTTCCGGCCACTGCGGCGCACTCGTCGCGATGCGTCCGTCGTTGAATTTTAACGGCGACACATGCTTGCTCAATTTCCCGGCGAAGGCGTCCGGTGGAGAAAAGAACGGCTTCAGGTCGGCGGGAATCGCCGCGACGCCGGCCGCCCATGCGACGACCCCGCAAACCGCCGCCACGATTCGCACCATGCGTCGGCCCGCGTTCATCGCGATGTCGGACCCACGAGCGGTTGCGTCCATGCCGTCTCAAATTCGCCCGCCACGCTGCCGTTTACCTTCGGCTTCGACGAAACGATCTTGGCCCGCACGTAGATTTCGTCGCCTTTCAGGACATAGCTTAGGATGGTCCCTTTCACTTCAGTGAGCACGGCGCCCACGTCCTTGCTGTAGCGACGGTGGGGCAGCGTCCGGCGCGGCGATTTTTCGCCGGGGGGCGGCGACATGACTTCGCTGCTGCGATCATAGCCCCGCCGCGTGCCGATAAATTGGGTCGTATAGGTGACGCCGGGCTCCCCTTGGATTTCGATTTGAAGACGGCCGGGCTCACGGCGCACTGCGGATAAGGTAACACCGGAACTCGCATAAAAATCTCCCGCCTCCATCGCGCGCACGATCGACTCGGGCGTGAGGTGACGCGCCTGCACCATCACCCAGCCCCGGCCACTGTTGCTCTTGCCGATTCCGATGCTGTGGTAGTGATGCGAATCGTCGGTGGCCACGCCGTAGACCACGCCGAGTTTCGCGTCGGAGAGTCGAAACGCCAGCATCGCATCCCACATCGCATCCATACTGAGGTGCGTCGCGTCCCCGCCGTTCTCGACGCCAGGATGGCCGTTGTAGACTTCAAAAAACTTTTCGCCCTTCACCGCCATCAATTCTTCGGCGGTAATTCCCCAGCGAAAATTGGGATGATTGATGTGCGCAAACATCGGCTGCCCGGTCCGCGTGCGCTGCTCCGCCACCGCGTCGAGCGTCCGCTGCATAATCTCGACGGCAGTGGAAGCGTTGTGCGGCGGCACAAACTCCCGCGGGTTGCTGGCGTTGATATGCACCGGGCCGCTCCGCTCCGCTTCGGTGGCGGTCTTTGCCTGCGTCCACGTGGCCGTGATCTCCTCGCTCGGAACCATCAGAAATCGTCCAGACTCTTCCAGCAGCGGACGATATTCCGCGAGTGGTTTGAGTCGCACGCTGCGTTTGCCGGCTTCCTCGCGCAATTCGACCCAGTCCGGGCCGAATCGACGCAGATATTTGTCCAACACGGGCCCGCCGCCGCGCTGCATGACCTCGCCGCCAACCGACACCGGCGTCTTCAACTCAAACCAACGCGTGCCCTCCTGCAGGACATTGTGGTCCGAAATGGCCAGGAATTGATAGCCCTCGCGCTTATACCAGTCGGCCACCATCTCCGGATAGTCGTCACCATCGCTCCACAACGAGTGCGTATGCAGGTTGCCCTTGAACCATTGGGGTGCCGGTGACGTCCCTTGTGCGCCGCCCAGTGGCACCACCATGAAAAAAAGCACTTTTGAGGCACTCGGGATAATCCAATGAATCAAGCGCATGGGGATGGACGACGATTCGCCCAGCCGGCGCCGTTGACAACATCGTTTCACCGCGTGGATAGCCCTTATTGCCAACCAAGACTAAGTTCAGAGCGGGATTGCGTCCCCGGTCGATCGGCGGCCAATTTTGAAACAGGTTTTCCTCACCCTTCCCATGCGCCCAATCCCTATCCTTCTATTGCTCTCCGCCACACTCACCCCGGTCGTCGCCGCGGCGGAACGCCCGCCGAACATCGTCGTGATCTTCACCGACGATCAAGGCTACGGCGATGTCGGCGTGTTCGGCGCCAAGGGTTACTCGACGCCGAATCTTGACGGGCTCGCGCACGATGGAACGAAGTTCACGAACTTCCATGTCGCGCAGGCGGTCTGCTCCGCCTCACGCACCGGCCTGCTCACCGGCTGCTATCCGAATCGGCTCGGCATTCACGGTGCGCTCGGGCCGAACGGGACCCACGGCATCAACGCCAGCGAAACCACCATCGCGGAAATGCTCAAGACACGGGGCTATGTCACGGGTATGGCGGGCAAGTGGCACCTCGGGCACCAAGACGTTTTTCTCCCGAACCGACATGGCTTCGACGAATCGTTCGGCCTGCCCTACTCCAACGACATGTGGCCGTTTCACCCCGAGGCGAAGGCCGGCACCTACCCTCCGCTCCCGCTTTATGAGAACGGCAAGATCATCGACCGGGAAATCACCCCGGACAAAATGCGCAATCTCACCACTTGGTATACGGAAAGGGCGGT
>JBDSGI010000225.1:0-7071 GCA_039919035.1 Opitutaceae bacterium | reverse complement strand
TGGTCCTCATGTCGCATCTTGGGCGACCGGACGGCCAGAAGGTCGCGAAGTTCTCGCTTAAGCCCGTCGCGACCGAGCTGGAGAAGCTGCTGGGCAAGCCGGTCACGTTTCTCGACGACTGCGTCGGTCCGACGGTCGAGGCGGCCTGCGCCAAACTCGCGCCGGGCAGGGTCGTGCTTTTGGAGAATCTCCGCTTCCACCTGGAGGAAGAGGGCAAAGTGAAGATCAAGAACGCGGACGGCACCGAGACCAAACTCAAGGCCGATCCGGAGAAGGAAGCAGCGTTTCGGGCGAGTCTCTCCATGCTCGGCGACGTGTTTGTGAACGACGCCTTCGGCACCGCGCACCGCGCGCACTCGTCGATGGTCGGCGTCGCGCTGAAGGAGAAGGCGGCGGGCTTTTTGATGGAGGCCGAGCTCAAGGCCTTTGCCAAGGTGCTCGACAATCCGGATCGTCCGTTGCTCGCCATCTTGGGCGGCGCGAAGATCGCGGACAAAATTCCACTGATCAACCACCTCCTCGACAAGGCCAACAAGCTCATCATCGGCGGCGGCATGGCCTACACGTTTCACAAGGTGAACCGCGGCATGAAAATCGGTTCCTCGCTCTTCGACAAGACGGGCGCCGAGATCGTCGCGGAACTCGAGGCCAAGGCGAAGGCGCGCGGCGTCGAGCTGATCTTTCCGGTGGATTTTGTGTGCGGCGACAAGTTTGGCCCCGATGCCAACACGCAGCCCGCCACGCTGGAAAGCGGCATCCCCGACGGCTGGGAAGGCATGGACGCCGGTCCGAAGAGCATCGAGCTCTATCGTGCGGCGATTCTCGCTTCGAAGACCATCGTGTGGAACGGGCCTCCGGGTGTGTTCGAGTTCGAAAAATTCGCCGGTGCGACGAAGGCCATGGCCGACGCGATTGCCGAGGCCACGGCCAAGGGTGCGACGACGGTGGTTGGCGGGGGCGATACCGCCACGGCCGCGAAGAAATTTGGCGTGCACAAGAAGGTCACGCATTGCTCGACCGGCGGCGGCGCGAGCCTCGAATTCCTCGAGGGCAAGGTGCTGCCCGGCGTCGCGTTTCTCGAAAACTGATCCGGTCGGTTGGGTTTTTTGCGACCGGCTTCCACTAATTTCTTCACCATGATCTCCCGGAAAAAATTTATCGCTGGCAATTGGAAGATGAACAAGACCTCGGCCGACGGCGTGGCGCTGGTGCGTGACATCGTCGCCGCCGTGGGCAAGCAGTCGGAGGTGGAGGTCGTCGTGTGCCCGCCGTTTACCGCGTTGGAAAGTGCCGCGAAGACGCTGGAAGGATCCAACGTCAAACTCGGTGCGCAGAACATGCACTTCGAGGCGGGCGGAGCCTTCACCGGCGAGATTTCCGCGCCGATGCTGCGCGCGATCTTCACGACCCACGTGATTCTCGGGCACAGCGAGCGGCGCACGCTCTTCGGCGAAACCGACGAGCTGGTGAACAAGAAGGTGGTCGCGGCGCTGAAGAACCAGCTGCGGCCGATTTTTTGCGTGGGAGAAACGCTCGCCGAGCGCGAGGCGGGTGCGACCCTCAAGGTCGTGCAGACCCAAGTCGAGCGCGGTCTTGAGGGCGTGAACAAGGAAGGCGCCGCCTCTGTGGTGGTCGCCTACGAGCCGGTCTGGGCGATCGGCACGGGCAAGGTGGCGACGACGGAGCAGGCGCAGGAAGTGCATGCATTTATCCGTGGCCTGCTGACAAATCTTTTCACGGAGCCGGTGGCGCAGAAGATGCGCATCCTTTACGGTGGCTCGATGAAGCCATCCAACGCACCCGAATTACTCGCGCAAAAGGACATCGACGGCGGCCTGATTGGCGGCGCTAGTCTTGAGGCTCGTAGTTTCGTCGAGCTCGTGACAGCGGCGGCGTCGGTTAAGTAAGGCCGCTCGCGGGCTTCGCGCGCCGGCGGGAACGATTTTCACTTTTAGGACCGATTGCGCGGGCTCAAACGACTTGGCGCCCCGCACTGTCGTGTGGTCGGGGAGCGACTTCGAGGGCCTCGAAAAAGTCTCGCCTGCTTGTCATTCCGTCCCGCAACCGAACAATTGGTGGCGGGCGTCGCGTTGGAAATGGTGGTAGGACCTGGATTCGAACCAGGGAAGGCGTAAGCCAGGAGATTTACAGTCTCCCCTCGTTGGCCACTTGAGTATCCTACCGGCAAGGAGGGCGGAAATTCGCGACTCAGCCCATAGACGGCAAGGATTTTTTTCGGTCCGCGCAATATCGTCGTGTCCCTACATCAGGCCCGATTCGCGGAAGCTAAAATAGCCTCGTCCGATTGGGTCGGCGGCGGCGCGGCCAATGATCACGTGGTCAAGCAACGGGATGTCGACGGTGCGGGCCGCCTCGCGCAATTGCCGCGTTATTTGCAGGTCCGGCGCGCTCGGCGACGGATCGCCGCTTGGGTGGTTGTGCACGCAGACGATCGCGGCGGCCGACTCCCGCATGGCCACGCGGAACACCTCGCGGGGGTGGGCGAGCGTAGCCGAGGCGGTGCCCGAGGTGACCTCGACGCGCTTGGCGAGCCGGTTCTTGCGGTTAAGGCAGAGCACCCAGAATTTTTCCACCTCCAAGCCAGCGGCGAAATGCTGGCAGTAGTCGAAGATGAGGTCGGCGCGCCCGAGCAAGGGCTCGTCGCCCTTCTGCTGTCCGACCACGCGGCGCGCGACTTCCATCACGGTCACGAGCTGAAGCGCCTTCACGCGGCCAATACCTTTCAGCTTACGAAAGTCGGACGCCTGCCACGTAATCAGTCCGGCGAGCGAGCCTGCCTGTTCGACGAGGCGCGTGGCTAACGTGAGCACGTCCTGGCCTTGGGTTCCGCTGCGCAGCAGCATGGCCAGCAATTCGGCGTCGGTCAGCGCGTTGGCCCCGTGTTTCTCCAGCCTCTCCTGTGGGCGCTCGGCCGCCGCGGTGTCACGCAGCCGATTGGCCGGGAGTTGGGGAACGTCGGACACCGAATGCATATTGGTCCGTGTGCCCGGGGCCGATCGGGCACCCCGACGTTTCACGCCGCTTAGTAATGCTTCACGTAACCGTTGCGACGGAGCCGCTCCAGCCAGCGCTCTTGGCTCACTCGGCCCATCTGCTGCACCAAAATACGCTCGATTTGATCGCGCACCTCGTCGATCGGCTGGATGCCGGCGAACTTTCGGTCCTCGGCGTAGAGCACAAACGCGCCCTCGGGGAGGAGAATGAGCTTGGAGGCCTCGCCCTTCTTCAGGTCGAATGCGACTCCGCTGAATTCCTCGCGGAACCCGGAACGTTTCATCCAGCCCCAGTCGCCGCCCTTGGAGCGCTTCATATCGTTGCTGAACTCCTTGGCCAGCTCCTCGAATTTTTCCCCCGCCTTGGCGCGCGCGATGATCTGGTTGGCCTTTTCGGTGAGGGTGGCGTCGGTCTCGCCTTCCGTGCGCGTGAGCTGAATCAGGCGGAGGTGGACTTCGTCTTCACGGTAAAAGCGATCCTTGTTTTCGTTATAGTAGGTCTCGATGCGGACCGGGCTTACGACGCTTTGGGATTTGCGCTGCTGGCCCTGCATGTAGGAAAAGATAATGTCCTCTTCCTTTTCCCGGCGATAGTCGCGCTGCGTCTGGCCCTTGGCCTTGAGGTAGGCGAGATACTTGGAGCGATCGCCCTCGAAACGCTCGGCGATTTCATCGGAGATCGCGTTGTCGACGTAGTGGGCGGGGATGTTGCGCTTCTCGTCCTTGCGAAACTCCTTCACGATCAACACGCGGTCCACGAGGTCTTGGATCGCGCCGTCTTGGATATTTTCGAGCTGTTGCTGAAAATCCTTCTCATCCTTTGCTCCCTCGCGCACCTGTCTCATTAACGGCCCGATTTGTTGCATTACGTCGGCGACGGTGATGATTTTGTCCTCGGCGACGGCCACGATGCCATTCGCGAAGCGCAGGTTCAGGTTCTCGGCGACGGCGCTGGAGGCGGGGCTGGCGGGGGCGGGGGCGGGGCCAAACGCAGGGGCTTGGGCAAGGGCGGAGGCACCGGACGCGGCGGTGAACAGCACGGAAACGAGGCGGCAGCGGAACGTCATGGAGTCGGCAAATTGTTCAGGAACGAAAGGATTTCTTTTAAACGTAGGAGGGGCTTGGGGGCGGTCAACCTTGGAAACCGGGTGCCCACCTGCACCCAGTCGTCGCGCCGGCCGGAGTGACGCAGGCACTTCAGGCGTCTCGACTCCGTTTCGACGGAGACGATTCCCTTTTGTTCCGCCCGAATCCGGATTTCCGTGATGAGGAGCAGCGCCTTGATCTCGTCGCCGAATTTGCCAAACCGGTCGCGCAGGTCGGTTTCGATCTGCTTCAACGCGGGCAAGGAGTCGGCCATCGCCAATTTGCGGTAGAAATCGATGCGCAATCGCGTCTCGCCCAAATAGCCAAGCGGGATCCGTGCCTGCACGCGGGTAAGTTCGACCACGTGTTCGTCCTCGGCGTCCTTGATCGCAGTGTAGCCGTCGGTGTGCCGTCCCCCGTCGCCGGCGGGCGCGGCGCCCTCGCCCACAAACACGAAATCAAGTTTCACGCTCGCCCGGATCGCGGCGGCGGTTTTCTCGCCTTTCAGCCGCGCGACCGACTGCCGTAGCAACTGGCAATAGAGTTCGAAACCGACCCCCACAATGTGCCCGCTTTGCTCGGCGCCGAGGAGGTTGCCCGCGCCGCGCAGCTCCAGATCGCGCATCGCGATGCGGAAGCCCGCGCCCAGCTGGTTGTGTTGGCGCATCGCGGTGAGCCGTTGCCGCGCGACCTCCAGCAGCCGGGTGTGCCGGTGCAGCAGCAGATAGGCGTAGGCCTGGTGCTTGAATCGCCCCACGCGGCCACGGAGCTGGTAGAGCTGCGACAATCCAAATCGATCCGCGCCCTCGATGATGATCGTGTTGCTGTTCGGAATATCGAGCCCGCTCTCGATGATCGTGGTCGAGACGAGCACCTGAAAGCGGCCGGCGACGAATTCGGTCATCACCTGCTCCAAATCGTCCGCACCCATCTGCCCATGGCCGACGCCGAGGGTAATTTCCGGCATCAGCTCACGCAGGCGCGCGGCCACGAGGTCGATCGTTTGCACGCGGTTGTGCAGGTAGAAAACCTGGCCGCCGCGCCGCAGCTCGAAGCGGACAGCGTCGACCACGATTTTCTCGTCGTAGGTTTTGACGATGGTCTGGATTGGGTGGCGGTTGGTCGGCGGCGTTTCGATGACGCTGAGATCGCGCGCGCCCGTGAGCGCCATGTAGAGGGTGCGCGGGATCGGGGTCGCGCTCATCGAGAGCACGTCAACCGTCGAGCGCATACGCTTGAAGACCTCCTTGTGCTTCACGCCGAAGCGCTGCTCCTCGTCGATCACGACGAGCCCGAGCTCCTTGAAAATCACGTCGCGCTGGAGCAGGCGGTGCGTGCCGATGAGAATATCCACCTGGCCGGCGCTCGTGGCCTCGATGATTTTCTTCAACTCCGCGCGCGAACGAAACCGGCTGAGCATTTCCACGGCGATCGGGTAGCCCGCCATCCGCTCGCGAAAGGTGTTCAAGTGCTGCTGCGCTAGCACCGTCGTCGGCACGAGCAGCGCCACTTGCCGGCCGCCTTGCACCGCCTTGAACGCCGCGCGGATCGCGACTTCGGTTTTACCGAAGCCCACGTCGCCGCAGATCAACCGATCCATTGGGCGGGTTTTCTCCATGTCGGCCTTGGTCTCGGTGATGGCCTTGAGCTGGTCGCGGGTCTCGGTGAAGGCAAACGACGCTTCGAACTCCTTCTGCCAGGTGTTGTCCTCGGGAAACGCGTGGCCGGGCTGCGCCTCGCGCGCCGCGTGGATGCGCAGCAGCTCCGCCGCGAGATCGATGGTCGCCCGCTCGGCGGCCTGCCGCGCTTTTTCCCAGCGACCGGAACCGATGCGGCCGAGCTGCGGGCGCGACTTGCTGAGCCCGACGTAGCGACTGATGAGGTGCGACTCCTGCAACGGCACGTGCAGCGTCACGTGGTCGTCGAACTCCAGCGAGATCACCTCGCGCACGCCCTGCGCCGTGTCGAGCTTGGTGAGCCCGCGGTAGTGCGCGATCCCATGCTGGAGGTGAACGACGAAGTCGCCTTCCACCAATTCCGAGAAATCGAGCAACTGATCAATCTGCGCGCGGGTGGCGACGGCGCGCGGGTTGAGCGCCGGGCGGCGCTGGCGCTGGCGGCCGAAGATTTCCGTTTCGGTGACGACCACCAGGCCGATGGCCTGCGCCGCTGTAGACGGGGTGCCTACACCCCGCTTCGCGGACGGCGAATTTGCGGGGTGTGGGCACCCCGCCCACAACGAATCGAGCCGCGATTCCGGTCGAAACGTGATGCGAAAACCCTCGTTGAGACCGCCGCGCAGCCAGCGGGGTTTGATGCCCTTCAACGCGGAATCATCGGCGAGGATTTCCTGGGCGCGCTGCTCCTCGCCCTCCTTGGCGGCGACGAAGACGATGTCGTAGCCGGACTTTTTCCACCCCGCGACTTGGCGGAGGAAATCGTGGCGGGCCTCTACTTCCACGCTGAGGCGCTCCTGGGCGACGAGCGCATCATCGGGGTAGCGGCGGTGATGGGTCAGGCTCTCGGTGTCCCAAGTGGTCTCCTCGATCACGGTGTCGAAAATCGCGCTGGCCTCGTCGAGATCGCTCACGGCAAACACGGCGGCACAACGGGCCAGCAGTGGCGCGAGTGTGGCGTGACCTTCGCGAGCGAGCGCGCTGAACTGGATTTCGAGCGTCGCCGGCTCGATCAAGAGCAGGTGCGTGCCCGCGCTCAGGTAGTCCGCCAGCCCGGTGGTCGAATTGGCGAGTCGCACGCGGGGCGAGGCGGCGAGGGAAATATTTTCGACGACCGCTCCGGAGCGCTGTGTAACCGGATCGAATTCGCGGATCGATTCGATTTCGTCGCCGAAGAAATCGAGGCGATAGGGCTGGTTGGCGGTGACGGGATAGATGTCGATGATGCCGCCGCGCACGGCATAGTGGCCGGGCGCCTCGCACACGGCTTCGGAGTCGTAGTCGAGTTTTTGGAG
>JBDSGI010000224.1:0-4248 GCA_039919035.1 Opitutaceae bacterium | reverse complement strand
TTTTTTTTGACGGGGAGGACATTCGGTAAGCCATCCCGCCAAACCCGACGGGGTTCGGTCACCCCGCCCCACAATTCCCCGTTCGCCTCCGAGACACGCTCGGCGGTTCCTAGCCGCGCAGCTCGCGTAGATACTCGACCAGCTCAGCGATAGCCGCATCCGCGACAAAAGCCTGCGCGTCGGTGCGCGTCGCCTTCGGGCACTCCACCCGCCCGCTGCGCAGCAAAAATTTCCCATGCGCCCCGCGCTGCGCGATCGCCCACCACGCATACGGCTCCACCGCGCCATCGTTCCGCGACGGTTCCGCGTAGCCCGTTGTCGCCACCCCGAGATCGCTGCCGAAAAGTCCGCACACACCGCGCGCCATCTGCTCCGCGATCTCGGCCGAAACACAGTTCATCTTCTTCGCTGCTGCGCGATTCACGCGGAGGTGCCGCACCTTTTGCTCAAGCGAATACGCGGTAATTCCGCCCAGAAAAAAAATCGACGCCCCCGCAATTTCCCCCACGCGCGCCTGCACGCGTCCGCACGTCACGCTCTCTGCCACCGCGAGCGTGAGCCGCGGGGCGCGGAGCAGGAACGCTTTCAACTCCTCGGCGGGCTGCGGGGTTTTCATTCGACCCACCTTGCGCAGCCGCGCCGCAGAAGAAAAGCCCGCGCAAGCCGCCTCCGCTCGACGGCCCTTTTTCTTCTCGCCGCCGGCGCCCACCAACCGTGGCGACGCTCCCCCGCGAGAAATGAAGTCCCTCCGCCCCAGATGCATATCGTCTTTCACCAGAGTATTAGGGCATTGCTCCCTTCGGCGCGAAAAAATTTACTGCGCACGAGGCGGGTTTCATTCAAGGTTTGAACTCCCCATTCGCAACCGCCGCGGAGTAATTCAATCTCGTGACCGAAAAAACTCTCGAACAGCTGACCGCTCTGAGTGCGCATCTGGCGGCCAGGCGCGGCGCAATTTTGGCGGCTTGGCGCCAGGCGGCCAAGGCGGACCCTGCCCAAACCACGGTGAGTTCTCTCACCCGCGCGCAGTTTAACGACCACATCCCGCCATTGCTCGATGCGTTTGAACGAAAGCTGCGAGCGAGACCCGGCGGCGCCCGCGCGGCGGCGGCGGACGAAGCCAAGACCCACCAAGATGTGAAGCACGGCCTGCAGCGCTGGCAGCAAGGCTATCGATTGGGGGAATTGATGCACGAATGGGGTCATCTCCACCTGTGTCTCTCGCATGAGGTCCACGCTTTTGTCGCCGCGCATCCCGAAATCGAACGCGACACCCTCGCGGCCGCGCACGACGAGTTGATTGATTTGATCAGCGAGGGCATCAACGAAAGTGCCGGCCAGTATGCGCGGATGGAGCAGGCGGAAGCCGCGAGTCGCGTGCGCGACCTGCAACAGGCGCTCGCAAGGGCAGCTGAAATTGAACGCCGCCGCGTCGAATTAATTCATCAGGCGGTCCACGATCTTCGCTCAAACGTGCAGTCGGTGGGCACCGCGGCTGACGTGTTGGGGGAATCGAATGTCGCGGAAAGCGACCGCGTGGAGATGGCAAAATTGATTCAACAGGGAGTGGAGTCTGTGAGTGCGATGCTGAGCGATCTGATGGACCTCGCCCGTCTGGAAGCGGGTCAGGAAAAACGGGACATCGCGCTCTTCGACGCGGCAAAGGCTCTCACTGAACTTTGCACGAGGAACCAACCAGCTGCGACCGAACAAACTCTTTTCCTTAGGACCGAGGGTCCCGCGGTTCTGAACGTCGAAGGCGATGCGGGGAAAATCGGTCGCTTGGTGCAGAACCTTCTGGTGAACGCGCTCAAATATACCGTGGCAGGGGGGGTGACGGTGACTTGGGGTGAGGAAAATGAAAATTGGTGGGTCATCGTAAAGGACACCGGACCCGGCATGATGGCGGGATCAAGTGCGCCCCTCGCGGCGGGAATGAAAGAGGCGACGGACAGCGCGAGAGAATCCGACGAAAAAGCCGCCGTCGATTCCGGGGAGGCCCCGACGGTCTTACCGCTGCCGCCGCGCAGCTCAGCGGTAGCGCCGCGCCATCCCCAGCAGGCAGGCGAGGGGATCGGGCTCTCGATCGTGAAACGTCTGTGTGAACTTCTGGATGCCAGTCTGGAACTGGCGAGCTCCGCTGATGCCGGAACAACTTTCCGGGTGGTGTTTCCTCGCCGCTATCGGGTTGTTGGAAACGCGCCCGCGAGCTAAGCTCGACCGGGCGTTTCACTTCAACTCCAGCCCCACCGGGCAGTGATCGCTGCCCATGACCTCGGGCGAGATCCATGCGCGCTTCAGCGCAGGCTTCAGTTTCGCGCTCGCGACGAAGTAATCGACCCGCCACCCGATGTTCCGCGCGCGGCAGTTCATCATCTGGCTCCACCACGTGTAGTGGCCGGGGCCTTTTTCGAATTCGCGAAACGTGTCCACGAAACCGCCGGCGAGGAGCTTCGTGAAATTCTCGCGTTCCTCGTCGGTGAACCCCGCGTTGCGTCGGTTCGGTTTCGCGTTCGTAAGATCGATCTCGGTGTGCGCGACGTTGAGGTCGCCGCAGAAGATCACCGGTTTCTTTTTCTCCAGCTTGCGCAGAAACGCGAAAAACGCCGGGTCCCATTCCTGCGTGCGATAGTCGAGCCGGGTCAGACCGCGCTGGGAATTTGGCTGGTAAACGTTCACCAGATAAAACGCTTCGAACTCCGCCGTGATGACGCGGCCTTCATCGTCGTGACCCGGGAGGCCGATGCCGCACGTGACCTTCTTCGGCGCGACCCGCGTGAAAATCACCGTGCCCGAGTAACCCTTTTTCACCGCCGAATACCAGTGTGGCGTGTAGCCCGTCGCCCATGCCACGTCCGCCACATCGGCGGGATGCGCCTTGGTCTCCTGCAGGCAGATTACGTCGGCATCGACCTTCGCCATGTAGTCCAAAAAACCCTTCTTCAGCACCGCCCGCACTCCGTTCACATTCCACGAGACAAGTTTCATGCGCGCCGTTCAACGCGGCTGCGCCATCGGGCGCAAATTGAAACTCACGCCCCGTTCACAACCACGCGCCCAGCATCGCACCCTGCACGCCGAAGAGCACGACTTCATGACCGACGACGATGGCCATGAGCTTCGCGGACTTCTGCTCCCACACCGCGCCGTTCAGCATCCGCGCCCCGACGAAGGCCAGCCCCACGAAGACCCCGATGCCCGCGCCTTTGACGTAATTCGGGCTGCCGCGTGACAGGATCAAAATCGTGAGCGCGAGCGTGGAAAGCAGCGTATAGAGAAAACCGCGGATCATGAATCCGGCCATGCCTTTCTCGGCGCAATCCTTCATCTTGGCCTCGTCGATCTTCATCTCGGCCATCCAGGGCTTGACAAAAAGCACCGGCGAAAACCACAGCCAGCTGAGGAGAAATCCGGCAAACGTGGTGACGAGCACTGCGAGATAATCGATTTGAGCGAGGGCGTTGCGCATGGGGATGGAGGTGGTAACCGACGCGCCGACGATTCAGCAAACGCCCTCACACGCAACCCTGCGATGACACGCATGACTCAACACGCCCTTGCGGCGCGCTTCAGTCTTTCAACTTTCGTCCTTCACCCTTCAACTTTTCCGAACGTGTCCGCCTTCCCCCACCTGCCTCTCGGCCAGCGCATCCCCGCGAGCCCACATGCCGTCTCGTGCAGCCTGCCCACGATGCGCGACGTGCGCGGCTACGAAGAAAAAAATCCCGAGACGATGCGCCACCTCGTCTCGGGCTACCCGCGCTTCGTCGTCCACCATTTCACGCGCCAGCTGATCGGTTATTTTGCCCCGACGGTGCCGGCGCTCGCCGACCGCACGCTCTGGCTCGTCACCTCCGAAGCGATGGCGCGGCTGCTCGCCGCCCACCTCGGCGGCGCGGCCCAGGGCGTCGAGGTATTCGCCCGCGATGGCCTGCACGGCGTCTCGCACCCGGAATCCGCCGCGACCGCCGCGCGCGCCAAGACCCTGCTCCAAAACATCGGCGGCTTCCTCTCCTCCCGCGAAGCCGAAGACGCCCTCGTGCGCCTGGGCCTGCTGGCCGCGCCCTACGCCGAGGCGACGTTTGCCGGCGATGCGCCCGCCGAGATTCGCCGCGTGTTGCGCCCGGCGCTGCCGCCGGCGACCGACGCCGACCTCCTGCTCGCGCCCTCAGGCATGAACGCCATTTACGCCGCGTTCCGCGCTTCCGCCGAGCTTCAGGCCACGCGCGGCCGCACCGTGTGGCTCCA
>JBDSGI010000223.1:0-6958 GCA_039919035.1 Opitutaceae bacterium | reverse complement strand
AGGTGACGGTTTTCCACAGCGCCTGCTGCCCGGGCGAACGCGCCTCCGCGGCGGTCTCCTCGGCCTGCGCGAGTGCCTGCGCCTGCGCGTCGCTCACGACCTTCGCGTCTTCGGCATAATTGCTCGTGGCGCCGGTGCGCTGGAGTTTCCAGGTGGCGCTGATGATTTGTTTCTGGAGCTCGGTGAGCTTGCGCGCCTGGTTGCGCTGTCCGCCCGGCGGCGGGGCCTCACCGTCGCCCGACTCCATGTTCTGGCTCTCCCGGAAAATCTCGTCGAACGGCCGCACCTCCGCGAAATAAAGATCTCCGCTCGTGCGACGGACCTGGCCGTCGGGCCCGGTGTCGTCGGCCCACGCAAACCACGAGATGAGTTCATCGGGCTTGGCTCCGAGTTCCTCGAGTTTCATGAGGTGGCTGAAATTGCGCTTCTCCTTCGCGGCGCCATCGCGACCGAGTTCGATATATTTCGGCTCCGCACCCGCGACCGAATAGGCGAGGCCAAAGGCCCCCGTGCTAAAATCGTCCCACACCGTGCCCTCAAACACCACCTCCTCCAGCGCCGACGGTCGGATGTCGCCGCGGGGCGAAGCCAGCTTGATTTCAGGGGCACGGTTGGGCTGCACGTCGATCACGAAGGGCGCGGCGACCTTGTTGGCGCGGCCTTCGGCATCAATGAGCTGGAGGTCGTAGGTCAGGCTCTTTGTCGGCACGAAGGCGCCGAGCGTCGCGACGGCATTGTCGGGCGAAACCGCCAGCGGCACCTCGGTCTTCTCCTTGTTGCGCGCGACAAGCTTCGCCGATTTCACGGGCTTGTTGAGTTGCAGGGCGAAATCGAGCGCCGTGCCTTCGACTGCGCTCACGCGCCGCGTATCCTCGATGTGTTTCGGCGCGAGCTTGGTGTAGCCGGGGAATTTCAAATCCACATCCGAGCGCACGAGCTTCGGGTGCTCGAAAACCGTGACTTTAAAGTCGCGCGTCTTCTCGCCGCGATATTCGAGGTGATACGTGAGGTCGTTGGCGACTTCCGCCACGCTCCCGCCAAACACCGGATCGGCGAGACTCTTCACCAGCGTAACCGAACGTTGAGCGGCGCCGTTTTCGCGGATGACGAGGCTGACGTTGGGCGGGAGCGCCCCGCCGAAACGCGCCAGCACCACGAGACTGTCGCCCCGCTCAATCGTCGTGTCGCCCGGCGTGACGGAAAGACCGTCCCCGCCGGTCCACTTCGGTGCCTCGCCGTGAATCGGCGCCACGCGCAATCCGGACAACGCGAACAAAAAGCAGCCAAGCGCGAACAAGTGCACCGCCTGTCCCACGACAAAACGCGCCGGCGGCACGACCCGCCGCCAATCCTGCTTTTGGCTGTGCGCGGTCGCCTCCTGGATGACGCGGTATTGCAGGTAGCCCGCCTCCTGCTTGGAGTCGGTGTCCTGCTGAATCGCGGTCAGCAACACACCGTTTAGTTCAGGATGCTTCGCCTCAATCTTGCGCGCAATCCAGCGCGAATCCGGCGCTTTGGAAAAACTGACAAACAGCTGCACAACCGCCACGCCCGCCGCGAGCGCCATCAACAACGGCAGCGCCAGCGGCCAAGTCTGCCCGGTGGCGCGCTGGAGGAGCACCACGGCGACCGCCACCAGTGCGGCGGCGGCCCAGCACGCGGACAGGCGCCGCCAAACATCAACCCATTGGTAACGCCGCGCCACCCGCTGCAACCGCGATTTCAGAAAATCATTATTCATGGTGTCGCCTCCTGAGTTTCCAACGCGGGCCGGCGCGCGGTCCAGCCCGCGAGCGCCGACTCAATCAATAGGACAGCGAGGGTCGCCGCCACGAACCAACGCCAAAGTTTCTGCCGGTTCTCGGCCTCAATGCCCTGAAGCAGGGTCTTGTTTTCCGATGCCACAGCCACGTCCGCTTTCAGCCGCGCCACCGGCACGCCGAGTTGTTCCAACTCATCCGCCGCGAGCGGCGCGGTGCGGCTCTCGTTCGCATCGAGATTCACGGCAAAGCGCAACGGCTTCGCCCCGCCATCCAACTGGTAGATTCCCGGCTGCATCGTGGCCGCAAACTCCGCCGCTTTCGCCGCAAGCGCAACCCCCGCCCCGGAAGGCGGGCGCACGCTCGTCGCCGTGCCGTCGGCCGGCAACGCGACCTTGTCGCCCACCGCATACTGCGTCGCAAAACTCCCCACCCCGCCCGCCTGCTCTAGCAGCGACCACATCAGCGGAACAAATTTCGACGATACCGCGAGCTGGCTTTCCTCCGGCTGCCACCCGCTCGTGAGCACGTAGATGCGCCCCTTGCCCGCCGGCACCTCAACGAGCGCCGGATCGCCCGAGTCGAACTTCGCAATCACGCGCGCGCCCGAAACGCCGGAGACATCAAGCTTCCGAAATTTCCAAAAATGGATCTTGGTGAAATCGCTGAAACGCGGATCGGCAAACGGCGCGAAGAGCGGATGCTGAAAATCGATCTCGGCCAGCATGGCGTAGTTCGACGGGCGCGCTTCGGTGAGCGCGAGCTCTGGGCGGCCGAGGAGCGTGCCAAGCGTCGGGCCGAACGTCGCGGACTTCGGCGCCACGACCAGCGTCTTGCCCGCGAGCGCCTGCTCGCGGAGCGCCGATGCGGTTTCGGTCGACACCGCGTCGGCGATGAAAATTATGCTCGCCGCCTCCACGTCGGCCGGCAGCAGCGGCGCGGCGGGCGCGCTCGCGATCACCTGCACTGCGACGCGCGGCGTTTCGGCGAAGGCCCGCCGCAGGAAAAACAACGGTTGCTTCACATCTTCCGCCACGTCGCTCCCGATCCACAGGAGGGTGGCGCGCTGTTGCGCGGGCGGAATCACGTAGGCGGTGTTGTCGAAATCCTCGTCGTCGCCACGGAGGGAAATGCGATCGAGGCCCGCCACGGCCTTCGGCACGGGCAGCGCAAACACCCGGCTCTGGCCCGGAGGCACATAAGCATCGATCGGCTCGCCGATGAAGTCGCCCGCGGCGGTCGAGCCCGCGGCCGGAGCGGAGGTCCAGCCGAGTTTGAACTGCTCGCGCTTGGACTCGGCCGCATTCGTCACGCGCACCCGCACCGGCGCATCCGCCGCGCGCGTCGACTCCGGCCCGTCGGCCACGAACTGCACGCCAGCGTTGGTGACATTGCGCGCCTTGATCGCCTCAACGATCAATTCCACGCCCTTGGGCCACTCGTAAGCTTGCAGCGCGTCAAGGCGCGCGCCCGCCTGCAAATCGCTCACGAGCACAACGCGGCGTGGACCGGGCGCGGTCTTGCCATCCTCATTTTCCGCGAGCGCCTCGGCGGCGGTGACCAACGCGTTGCCGAGATGCGTGCCGGCCCACGTCGGCGATAGCGCGGCCAGCCGCCCCACGGCGAAAGCCACGCGATCCGCGGGCGCGGCGCGATTCCAATCCTCAAACGACACGAGCGGGGTCGCCGACCGGTCAAAGGCATAAACCGCCACCTGGTCCGCCGGACCAGCCCGGCGGAGGATCTCCTCCGCGCGCGCGCGCGCCGCCGCCCACACGCCGTCGCGCCGCATGCTCGCACTGGTATCGACGAGCACCACGCTCCGCGTTGGCTGCGCCGCCGTTGGATCGATGATCGGAGCCTGCTTCAGGAAGGGTCGCGCAAACCCGAGAGCCAGCAACGCCAGCGCCGCGCAACGCAAAATCAACAAAAGGATGTGTTCCAGCCGGTGGCGCTTCGAGAGCCGCGGCGGGCTCGGCTGCAAAAACATCAGCGAACTGAAGGCCGTCCTGTCCCGCGTGGTCCGCCGCACGAGGTGATAGATGATGGGCCCCGCCAGCGCGAGGCCGCCGAGCAAAAAGAGCGGCGCGAGGAAGTTCACGAACGTCCTCCGGTTCCGACTGCGCCGGCGCGCCGAAAGAGCCGGCCCCGCCGCATCCGCTGCTGGAGGAATTCAAACAGCGCGATCTCCAGCGGATCGGCGGTGGAGAGCTGCTGGTAGGACGCGCCCAGCTTGCGGCAAATTGCGCGCAGCGCCTCGGTATGCGCGGCGAATTTTTTCATGTAGGCGTCGCGCGCCGCCGCCGGGTCGATGTAGAGGGTGCGCGCAGACTCGACGTCCTCAAACACCGCCGCCGCCTCGATGCCGAGGTTGAGTTCCGCCGGATCCACGATGTGGAAGACCGTCAGCTCGTGGCCGCCGGCAGAGAGCGTGAGGAGGTTGCGCTCCAATCGATCGAGCGGCGCGAGGAAATCGGAAATCAGCGCGACGAGCCCGCGCTTGCGGATGAGCGACGTAATCCGTTCCAGCGGCGACGCGAGATCCGTGGCGCGGCCGGCGGCGGGCTTCTCCAGCGCGAGCATCAGCTGCCGCAAATGCCCGACGCGATGGCGCGCCGGGAGATACTCGCGCACCTTTTCGTCGAAGGTCATCAGACCGACCGCGTCGCCCTGCAGGTGGATGAAATAACCGAGCGTGGCCGCCAGCGTCGCCGCGTAAGTCGCCTTGGTGTAGCCGCGCGAGCCGTAATCCATCGAGCGGCTCAGGTCGGCCAGCAGGTGGACGCGAAGGTTCGTCTCATCCTCGTATTTCTTGATGACGTAGCGGTCGCTGCGCGCAAAGACTTTCCAGTCCAAATACCGCGGATCGTCGCCGGGCGTGTATTGCCGGTATTCCGTGAACTCCACGGAAAATCCGTGATAGGGGCTGCGGTGCATGCCGCTCCAAAATCCCTCGACGACCGCGCGCGCCCGCAGCTCAAGGCTGCGGATAGACATCAACGCCTGTGGGTCGATGAGCTTCGCCGAGGCGAGCGCGGGAGTGGAGGGGGCAGCCGACATAAGACTATTGGCCGACGTAGGGCCTCAGCTCGCTTAGGCCGGCCTGACCAAGGTCAGGCCCAACGATGAGAAGGCGCAGGCTCATGATACCTTCACCGGCGCCTTCACGCCGGCGACGATCCGCTTGATCACATCGTCAATTTTCACACCCTCGGCCTCAGCGCGGTAGTTGAGGAGAATGCGGTGGCGGAGCACCGGCGCGGTGAGCGCCTGGATATCCTCGGCGGTCACATGCGCCCGGCCGCGCAGGAGCGCACGCGCCTTGGCGCCAAGAATGAGGCACTGACCGGCGCGCGTGCCCGCGCCCCAACTGACCCACTCGTTGATAAAGTCCGGCGTGCCGGCCTGCTGCGGCCGCGATGCCGCCGCAATCTGCACGGCGTAGCGGACCATTTCCTCCGCCACTGGCACCTTGCGCACGAGTTCGTGGAAGCGCTGCACATCCTCGCCAGTGAAGAGCGCCTCGATGGCGGCCGGGCGCACCGAGGTCGTCTGCGCGACCACCCGCACCTCGTCGGCCTCGGGCAGATAATCCATCACGACATTAAACATAAAGCGATCGAGCTGGGCCTCGGGCAGCGGATAGGTGCCTTCCATCTCGATCGGGTTTTGGGTGGCGAGAACGAAGAACGGTTCCTCCAGCGGATGGCGCACCCCGGCCGCCGTCACCTGATGCTCCTGCATCGCCTCCAGCAACGCGGCCTGCGTCTTCGGCGGCGTGCGGTTGATTTCATCGGCAAGGATCATGTTCGCGAACACCGGTCCGCGCACAAAGGTGAGCTGCCGGCCCCCCGCGCCATCATCGCGCAGAATTTCGGTGCCCGTGATGTCCGCCGGCATCAGGTCGGGCGTGAACTGGATGCGCTGGAACTTCAGGTGAAACACCTGCGCGATCGATTTCACGAGGAGCGTCTTCGCGAGGCCCGGCGCGCCCGTGATGAGGCAGTGTCCGCCGGCGAGGAGCGAGAAGAGGATCTGCTCGATCACTTCGCGCTGGCCGATGATGACCTTGCCGAGTTCCGCCTCAATGCGGGCGCGGCCGGCGATCAGGCGCTCGGCGATGTCGCGCTCGGCGTTGAATGCGTCGTTCGGCGGAGTGTCGGAGATAACGGGCGGGGCTTTCGTTTCTGGAATGCTCATGAAGGGGGAGTTAAGATTGTCATGCTGAGCGCAGCGAAGAATCCAGCAGGAGTTCCGCAGCCGGAGAGCGGTGCGAATCTCCCGTTGGATTCTTTGCTACGCTCAGAATGACAGAAAAGGAAGTGGGTGTGATTGAAACTAGAAGTGAGAGGCGAGAGAGCTCAGTGCGTCATCAGATAAAAGATCAGGTTCACGCCGATCGGGTAGGCGACGCGCTCGGAGAAAACCTCGAAGAAATCGTGCTCCTCGCCCTCGCGCTCCCAACCGTCGGTGATGTCACTGTTGTGAAAGGCGATGGCCATGATGCGGCCTTTGTCGTCGTGCAGCGCGCGAACCGACATCTTTTCGGAACCCACGCCGCGGTAGCACTCGGGCCGATGGGCGGAGGAGTTCGGGTCGTCAGGATTGTGCGCCCGGTTCCAGAACTGCATCGTCGGAATCTGCAGGTGCTGCATCGGGCCCTTGATTTCGAAGACGCAGTGGAAAATGGGGTGTTCCATGCCGAGCTCGGTCCACTCGCGCTCGGGCAGGACGCGTTTCATCATCGCGGCAAAACCGTCCCATTCTTGGGAATTCCAGAAATCGATCACCGCCAGCGCGCCGCCGGCGAGGAGGTATTTGCGGAGGCCGGCCACCTCGGCATCACGAAGCGTGATGTAGCCGGGATGCTCCATCATCAAAAACGGGAAGTCGTGCAGCTCGGGGTTATCGAGCTTGAGCACCCGGCCGTCGGGATCGGTTTTCAGCGACGTCATCTGCTGGAGCCGATAGGACAGGTTGAGATCGGCGTCGGGAAAATCGACCCACCAGCCGAGCCGCCGGCCGCGGTGAAACGTCGGCGACGGCTCCCGCGTCGGCCCGACATTAAAGATCGCCCGGGCGAAGGTGAACACGTCCTTCTCGAAGCCGCGCGGGTTGCTCCACTCCGGCGTGCCGGTGCTGTGCGACACGACCTCGCGCGCCGTCTTCACCCGATCCTGATCGATCACGCCGCTGCC
>JBDSGI010000222.1:0-6827 GCA_039919035.1 Opitutaceae bacterium | reverse complement strand
GACCGCCTTCCTCGCGTTCGGCGGGTTTGCCGGCGTCGAAGACGACGCCGTCGCCCGGCTTGAGGGGCGCGGCGAGCGCGAGCGTGACGGATTCGTTTTGGACCCGCGCGATCTCGCCGAGGAAGACGCCGCGCTTGGTGCCGAAGCGGGCGTGGGCGAGTTCCTGGTTGTTGATGCCGCGAAACCAGCCCGTGTAGAGTCCGCGGGAGAAACTCATCTCAAGTTCGTAGCGGGCCGTCTGCGGCTCGAACTTGGGCGCGGCGACGCCGGTGAGGTCGGCCATCACTTTGTCGAGGGCCTGCCGATACACCCGAGTGATACTGGCGACGTATTCGGGGGACTTGAGGCGGCCTTCGATCTTGAGCGAGGAGACGCCGGCGCGGACGAGGTCGGGCAGGACTTCGAGGCCGGATAGATCCTGCGGGCTGAGGAGGTAGCGGCGGTCGCCGAGCGGGACCTGTTGGCCGTCGGAAATGAGATCGTAGGGGAGGCGGCAGGCTTGGGCGCACTCGCCGCGATTGGCGGAGCGGCCGCCCAGGGATTCGCTGGTGAGGCACTGGCCGGAGTAGGCCACGCAGAGCGCGCCATGGACGAATACTTCAAGCGGGAGCGGGACCTCGGCGGCGGTTTGCGCGGCGTTGATTTTCGCGATGTCAGCGAGGGAGTTTTCGCGGGCGAGGACGACGAGTTGCGCGCCGAGATCGCGGGCAAAGGCCACGCCGGCGGCGCTCGTGATCGTCATCTGCGTGGAGCAATGGATCGGGAAATCAGGCGAGAGGCGGCGGATGAGGCGGCAGATGCCGACATCCTGCACGATCGCAGCGTCGACGCCGCTGGCGATGATGGTGCGGAGGTAATCCTCGGCGTCGGCGAGTTCGTTGGCGAAGACGAGGGTGTTAAACGTCACGTAGCCGCGCACGCCGCGACGGTGGAGAAACTCCATCAGCGCCGGGAGATCGGCCTGCGTGAAATTTTTCGCGCGCATGCGGGCGTTGAAGCGCTCAAGGCCGAAGTAGATCGCGTCGGCGCCGTTTTCGATCGCGGCGCGCGCGCACTCCCAATCGCCGGCGGGAGCGAGGAGTTCAGGACGCTTGAGGGTGGCGGACGGCATGCGGGGGAGGGGGCGAATCAGACGGTGGCCTCGGGAGTCGCGACCATGGACGCTGGTCGCGGCGCGCCTGGCGTGGCGACCTGCGGCGCGGCGTTGCGGAGCCGCACGGCGAGGTAGAACGCGAAGGCGAAGAATCCGACGGAAACGTAGCCGAGCGTGGCGTAGCCGGCGAGATGACCCTGGCTGTCGCGGGTGACGAAGAATCCGGCCAGAGCACTGGCGCCGGCGCTGGCGCATTGTTGCAGGGCGGCGTTCACGCTCATGAACCCGCCTCGAAACCGGGCGGACACGGCATTGGTGATCATCGCCATCGCGGGGGAGAACCGGCCGGACATCGTCACCATGAAGCACGCCATCATCACGCTCGCGACGGCTTGGGACACGGGGCCCAGCCGCGTAATCACAAGGGCAACTGCGCCGGCGGAGAGTGACAGCCAGCCGAGGAGGTGCAGGCGGTTGACGCGGTCGCACAAGCGCCCGATGAGCGGCATCGTGATGAGCGTGCAGGCCCCGCCGACCGCATAGATGAGGGGAACCTGCGCTTCGGTCAGGCCCATATTGGCGACGATTGAGGGAGCGAGAAAAGGGACCAGGCAGCCGCCTCCCATGATCAACGCGCCGCCGAGGGCGAGCGCGCGGCGATGCACGTCGCGCGCGAGCATCTCACGCATTTGGCGGATGGGTTCGTGGTCGTGAAGTGCGGTGCGGAGGTGGGGCAATACGAAAGCGCCGAGCGCGAGGTTCGCGGCGGCGCAGAGGGCGAGGAGGAAGAATGGCGCGTGCCAGCCGAACTTCCCGGCGAGAATGAGACCGGCCGGCACCCCCAGCACGGACGCCACCGGAAACGCCGACATCACCAGCCCCATGGCGCGACCGCGCCGGTCGGGCGGGATAATATCTCCCACCATCGCCATCAGGAGTGAACCGGCCAGACCGCCAAAAGCGCCGGCCGCGACGCGAGCGGCCAGGAGCCAGTGATGGCTTGGCGCCAAGGCGCACGCCAGGGTCGCCAACGCGAAGCCGGCGTAGGTCACGAGCAGCGCCCGCTTGCGGTCATAGCGATCCATGAAGAAGCCGCCGATGAATCCGCTGACGCCGGCCGACAAACCGTAGGCCGCGACGAGATGGGTGAATTGCGCCGGGGTGATCGCGAAAGCCCGCATCAGTTGAGGCCCCAGCGGCATCAGAATCATGAAGTCCAGAATGTGCGTGAACTGCACCGCCCCGAGGGTGAGGAGCGTGGCGCGTTCGCGCGCTGGCGCGAGGGCATGGTGCTGTTCGTCGACCGACATGAAGGGCGAAGCGTTGGTCTTTTTGGCGAAAGCGCAATCGTCAGCCCGTGGCTTTGGTTGCCGCCGTTTCGCGGGCGCCGACGTGCTCACGGAGGAGCGCAAGGAATTGCTCGGCCCCGCGACTTTGATAGCGCTGGAGATGGCGGATGACGACGAGTTCGCGTCGCGGTTCGCTGCCAGTCAGCCGGAGGTAAGTGAGAGATTCGTGATCATCGGCTTGGCGAGCGAGCTCGGGGAGCAGCGAAATACCCAAGCCCGATGCGACAATTTGTTTCAGCGTTGCCACTTGGGCGCAGCGAAAAGCGATGTTGGGGCGGAATTGCAGGTCGCCAAAGAAGGCCTGAATCTGAGCCGCCAGCGAGCTGGAGTCACCCAGCGAAACGAACGTCTCCTCCACTAGGTCAGCCACGCTGATTTCCGAACGGCTGGCGATGCGGTGACTGCGGCCGACGACGAGTAGCAGCGGTTCGGTGAAAAGGGGCTCGATCGAGATTCTGTGGTCCTTGACCGGTTGTGGAACGACCGCGAGGTCCACGTCGCCCTCAATGACCGCACGGAGGAGCGAGCCGCGGAAATCCTCGCGAGCGCCGATGAGCAGATTCGGGTGTTCGTTGCGTAATTTGGCGATGAGGGGCGTGATAAGGTAGGGCATGACCGTCTGCACCGCGCCCACCGTGATACGGCGGCCGAGCCCACGTTTGTCCCCCAACTCTTTGGTGGCATTTTCGACCTCAAAGAGAATTCGGCGCGCACGTTCAAGGAAGGCTGTCCCAGCCTCAGTCAGGACCGCTTTGCGGCCCAGTCGGTGAAACAGTTTATGGCCAATCTCGGTTTCCAGCTTTTGGATTTGCTGACTAAGTGATGGCTGAGACACGTGGTTGCGCTCTGAAGCGCGCGTGAAATTCCCGGTCTCGGCGATTGCGACAAAGTAGCGAAGTTGGTGCAGCTCCATAGGAATTTACTATGACAACTATAGGAAGCAGCGATTTCAACTATTGAATGGAATGCCGTATAGTAGGGACGTCGGACCGATGATGGTTCGGCGAAACAAAGACAAAAACATGAATAAGAACATCCTAGTTGCGGTCCCCGTCGGCATTCTTGCCGTTGCCGCCTTCTTGCTTTCCCGTTCCTCAGTCAGTGTGGAGTCCGTAGTCGGTTACTGCAGCGTCCTCGGGGTGCTGACGGTGGCGGCGATGGAATATCGCATTAACTGGCGACGGCTCTTCGGTCGCAGCTGAAGGCGATCGAGTGAGTTAGCTTAACAGGGGCTCGGAGCAATCCGGGCCCCTTTTCATTTTTGGCCCGGCACATTGGTCGAGCTGTTAAACGATTTGGCGGGTCGTTAGACAAATCCCGCTGGCCATGACGCTATCAGGGCAAACTCCGCCGAATTCCGACCGCATGGAGGCTTTGCCCGACAATGAATCTTGGACGACTTGGTTTCAGTGCTATGGCCCGAAGCTGCTGCTCTGCGCCCGCCAGTGGACTCACTCGTTCGCCGATGCGGAAGATGTGGTGCAGGAAGCCTTCGTGCGCTTTTGGCGCCACCAACGCGGTCTTCCGGGTGACCCCATGGCGCTCCTCGTCACCTCGGTTCGGCGCGCGGCCTTGGACCGGGCGCGCCGCGAAGGCCGTCGCACAGCGCGCGAGGAGCGGGCGATGGCGGAGGCGCCAACCGCGATTTTTGACGTGCCTTTCGACGGCGACGAGCGCCGCGTCGCGATCGAGGAAGCGCTGCAACGCATCCCTTCCGAACAACGCGAGGTGCTCGTGCTCAAAATCTGGGGCGAGCTCACGTTTGAGCAAATCGCGTGCGAGCTTGAGCTTTCGCCAAACACCGCGGCCTCGCGCTATCGCTATGCGCTCGCCGCACTGCGTCAGGAACTGAGCTCCGCCGAATGCCATGGATGACGATCTAAAACAACTCGAAGTGGAACTGCAGCGGCTCCGGCCTGCGGCGCCTTCGCGTGCGCTTCGCCTGCGGGTGGAGCGTGAGCTAGCAGCGCCGGCGCTGCAGGTGGCGTCGCGTCCGGTTGCTCCCGTGCGCTGGGTGTGGTTCGCGGCGTTGCCGGCGGCGGCGGCGGTTGCTGTCATGCTCGTGCAATATTCGCGGCGCAATCCGGTGCCGCGCCCGATGAACGGCAGCCAAATCGCGACACCGCCAGTGGTCGCATCCGCCGACGCCGCGCTGAAGCCCGTCACGACGGAAAACGTGCTCGTCTCCGCCAGCGACGAAGGCCTCGTCACGCTCGACGACGGCACGCTGGCGCGACGCGAGCGCTTGCAGTTCGTCGACACCATCACGTGGAAAAATCCGCGCACCAATTCCTCGCTCCGCTGGAGTATTCCGCGCGAGGAGGTTCGCGTGATGCCGGTGGTTTTTCAGTAAGGCACCGTTGCCAGACCTCTCATCGTTTTTCTCTCAATCCATGAAAACTCACATCTATCATCTCGGTGCGGCATTCTGTGCCGCGACGCTTCTGCCGGCGGCCCGTGCTGCCGACCCCAAGCCTGCGCCTGCGGCCGAAAAACGCGAGTTGCGGGTGCTCTCCGCACCGGAACACGACCGTCGTGTGATCATGAACTTCGACCGCGCGCAGGGCGAAAAGGAGACCGTCGCGTTTCTCGGTGTCGAGGCCTCGCCCGTTTCCGCCGCGCTCAGCGCGCAACTCTCGCTTCAGCGTGGCACGGGCCTCGCGGTCAACCACGTCGTTGCCAAGAGTCCTGCGGCCGGCGTGCTCAAGGAGCACGACATCTTGCTCAAGCTCGACGATCAGATCCTGATCGAGACGCGGCAGCTTTCCGTTCTCATCCGCGGACACAAGGAGGGCGACGAGGTCACCGTCACTTACCTCCGCGCCGGGCAGAAAGCCACGGCTGCAATCAAGCTCGGGACACAGGAGGTCCCGAAATTCAGTTGGACGGCGGGCGCAAACGTGCGCGCCCTTGCCGGTCTGACCGGAGTCCAGGACGGGACGTTTGAACTCTTGACGCCGGGGCCGGACGGAGAGCGTGAGCACCTCGATCGCGTGCTCTCCCTCATTGGCCGCGCTCGCGGCGCACCCGACGCGCCCCCGGGCGCAATTCCGCCGCCCGTGCGCATCCAGATCGATCATGGAAACGGGCCGGGGATTCGCGCGATGAGCATCAACACGGGCAACAGCAACATCGTCTTCTCCGACGATGAAGGCGCCCTCGAACTCACGATGGCGGACGGCGTGAAATCGCTCGTCGCGAAAAACGCCAAGGGCGAGCCGGTTTTCTCCGGCCCCGTCACGACGCCCGAGGAGCGCAAGGCCGTGCCGGCGGAGGTCCGCGCGCGGCTGGAGAAACTCGAAGGGATGCGCGATGTCACGTTTCGCACCGACGGCGATTTCAAGGGCGCGGAGACTAGGGTCGTGCGCCCGCGCGGGATCGGCCTGCCCATGCCGGCTCCGCGGCCCGCACCCGCGCCGCCGATTTTCTACTGAGTTTCCGGGCGTGGTGCCCGGATTTGTTGGGGACGAAACTGCGGGGCGTTGTGGCCTCGCGGTTTTCCGTTTAGCTGATCACCGGCGGACCGTCCGCCGCTGCCGGACGTTTCAAAAAGGCGGCGACGACGAGCGAAATCAGCGTGCCGAATAACAACCCGCCAAGAAACCCCATCACGGTATAAGCCAAGGGGCCGGTCATCACGCGGATCATTTTTTCAGCACCCTCAAGCTGGGCACCGCTCAGGCGCTTCGCCTCGAGTTTTGCGATCTCGGTTTGGGCAATCATGTCCGAGATGCCAGGGTTGATAAATTTCACGTAGGCGAAGTTTGTCACGATGCCGAAAAGCGATGCGAACAGCGCGATCATCACACCGGTGCCGAGCGCGCGGCCGTAGCCGAAAGGCTCGTGTGCCGGAATCTCGGCGCGGCGCGCCTTCATGCCGAGCGTGATGCAGGTGATTCCGATTGCGAGGCCGCCGACCATGCCGATCATTTGGGCGGTGCCGAACTTCGATGCGTCGGAATGATAGCCCAGCAGGTAGAGCGAGATCACGAGGACCGCTCCGGCGATGGCCATCAGGAAACCGTAGGTGAGGGGTGTTTTCATCGGCTGGCGACAGTGGCGCTTTCCCGGCCGAAAACAACCTCCTCGTGACCAACCGCGCCGCTCGGGGATGGGTGGCCGAAGTCCGAGGTAGCGCGAGGCTTTAGCCCGCGTCCGATGCGAATACCTCACCCGCGCCGTCGCGGGCTGAAGCCTCGCGCTACTCCCGGACATCCTGGTCAACCTGATGGGCGAGTCTCAACAAACCGCTTACGAATTGTCGCCGTCGAGCATCCGGCCGAGGCCGCCGAGCACGGAGCCTTCTTCTTTCCCGCCGCGGGCGGCCCCGACGATCCGGCCGGCGAGGCGGGAGAATGGCAGTGACTGCAGCCAGACCTTGCCCG
>JBDSGI010000221.1:0-4333 GCA_039919035.1 Opitutaceae bacterium | reverse complement strand
GCCTGCCGCCGCCCGAGCGCCGTGCCCTCGTGCTGATCGATCCGCCGTTTGAGGCGCAGGACGAATTTGCGCAGGTGGCGGCGGCGTTGCGCGAGGGCCTGCGTCGGATGCCGGCGGCGGTCTTCGCGGTCTGGTATCCGCTCACGCAGCGGGCGCGCGTGGATGATTTTTTTGCGATCGTGCGTGAGGTAAAGCCGCCCCCGGCGCTGGCGTGCGAGCTCACCATCGCGGGGTTGAATTCGTTTTTAAAAATGAAGGGCTGCGGTCTGCTGGTGATTAATCCGCCATGGCAATTCGACGCTGCGGCCCGTGCGATCCTCGAACCGCTCGTGGCGTTGCTCGCGCAGGCGCCGGGCGGCGGCGCGTGGGTGGACTGGGTGGTGCCGGAGACGCCGGCGGGGTGAGGCGCGCGAGAACTGGCTTGAGGGGAGGGAGGGGCTTCGACCCGGCCCTTTTGCGCGGGGAGTTTTCCAAGGCGGGTCGGAGACCCGCCCTACTTTAGTTCCCCGGCAGGTTGCGCTGGAGGGCCGCGACGAGCGTCTCGAAGCGCACGGGCTTGGTGAGGAAATCGTCCATGCCGGCGGCGAGGCATTCGTCGCGAACTTTTTTCCCGACGTTCGCGGTCAGCGCGATGATTTTAACCGGCCGGCCGCCGGCAAGTTTTTGGCGGATCTGGCGCGTCGCCTCGAGGCCGTCGATATCGGGGAGATGGCAGTCCATCAGAATCGCGTCGAAGGTTTCGGAGGTTGCGCGCGTGACGGCGCTGTGGCCGTCGGTGACGATGCGTGGGGCGATGCCGAGTTTTTTGAGAAAGAGCTCGATGACCTGCTGGTTCACGGGGTCGTCCTCGACCACCAGCACGCGGGCGGTGAGCGCCGGCGCGGCGGGGCGCGCCGGCTCGTCGGGCGCGAACGCAAGTTCGGCGCCATCGGGCAGCCGGCACGGGAGCACGAGGCGAAACGTCGTGCCTTGGTTGAGCGTGCTTTGGACCTGGAGGACGCCGCCCATCGCGTCGGCCAGCCGGGTGGAAATCGCGAGACCGAGGCCGGCGCCGCCGTAGCGGCGATTCAGGGCCGAGTCGCCCTGGATGAAAGGTTTGAAGAGCCGCTCCAGCGTGGCCGAGTCAATGCCGATGCCGGTGTCGGTGACGGTGAAATGCAGCTCCGCGCGCGTGGCGGTGCGCTGGGCGCAGGTGACCGCGAGTGTGACAGAGCCGAGCTCGGTAAACTTGATCGCGTTGCCGATGAGGTTGCCGAGAATTTGGCGGAGCCGGGCGGCGTCGCCGAGAATGGCGGCCGGGAGATCGGGTGCGATTTGGAGGTCGAAGTGCAGGCCCTTGTCGCGAGCGCGGGCGTGCATGAGGTCGGCGGTGACGCTGGCGGCGGCGGCGGGAGGGAAAGGGGCTTGTTGCAGTTCGAGGCGGCCTTGTTCCAGCTTGGTAAAGTCGAGGACATCGGTGAGGAGCAGGAGGAGTTTCTCGGCGCAATCGGCGGCGGTCTTGAGGTAGTCGCGCTGCTCGGCGGAGAGCGGGGTCTCGCGCAGAATCCGGAGCATGCCGAGCACGCCGTTCATGGGCGTGCGGATTTCGTGGCTGATGGTCGCGAGGAACTCGCCCTTGGCGCGGCTCGCGGCCTCGGCCAACACGCGGGCCTCGCGCAACTCGGCCTCGCGGGCGTCCCGGCCGGCGGCGACGGACTTCAACTCAGCGGTAAGGGTGGCCTGTTCGCAGCGGGCGGTCAGTGCCAGCACGAAGAGACGATGGCTCCGAATGGCGGCCACCGCCAAAATGGACACGAGGGTCAGCATCGCGCCGCCGAGCGCGAACCCGCTGGGGTCGCCGGTCATGAACAACCGCAGCGCGACGGGGGCACCAAGGGCCGCGAGAAAGGTGAGGTGGCTCGCGCGGTGGGCGAGCAGCAGCCGCGTCGATCCCGCGATCAGGCCCGCGAGGATGAGCGCGTGAAAGATCCCCAGGGCGCCGCCGCTAAACGTCGGGAAGAGCCAGACAGAGGCGCCCCAACCGAGGGCGGCCAGGGTGGTCGTGGCGAGGTGCCGCCATTCCCAGAGGGCGGCTTCTTCGGCGGGCGGACGCGCGGTCCGGAATTTTTTTCCGAGCCACAGCCCATAGGCCGAAACCCCGATGACGCCGGTGAGCCACATGACGATGGCGGGCAGCACGCGGCCGATGCCAACGGCGAGGGCGAGTGCCGCGCCAAACGACACGAGCGTCGCCGGACCCAATTCGCGATAGGCGAGCGCGACCAATTCGGAGCGCACCTGTAGCGCAATGGGCAGCGCGACGTGGCCCGAAGGGGCGGGGATAACTCGGACAGCGGGGGCGGCGGGCGGCGCGGAGGCGGGCATGGTCTGGACGGCGAACGCCATGCGGCCTGAACCCGTGGCGGCGGGCAACGCGAATCCGGCTGCGCGTGCGGTTTGGCTTGTTCGAGCGGCGAAGTCGTCCCTCGCGTGGGCCAAAAAGCTATCCGCGCCTAACTTGGCGGCGAGCACACTCAGGCCCTAGGGCCGAACGGTAGGGCTCAACTTGGTCGATGCCTCGCGGCCGGAGTTTTTCGGAAAACGTCTAACGCCCGACCAAGCCGATGCGACGGAGTTCCTGCGCGAAGCGGGCGACGTCAAACGCCGTGGCATCGAGTTCCAACGGCGGCGCCCGGAAAATCGGCCGATCCCACGCGAGGTCTTCGCGCGATATGGTTCGCACCAACGCCATGATGGGGGGCGTATCGGAGGCGGACCCGGCGGGAAGGTGTGGGATGGGAAAAGGCATCGAAGTGGTGTTCGGGCCTTCCTGACCGAAGCCGCGTTGAAATGTGCCGGGGGATTTTCGGAAAATATCGCGAAATCAGGCGACGCCGTTGTCCCGCGCAGGCGCGACGCATTCAGAGCCGCTCGCGCAGGCGGGGTCCGAAATTCACGGTGAACGGCACTTCGCTGTAGAATTGGTTGGGCGTCGGCAAGGCCGGCGCACGAAAGGTGGCGCCGGACCGCGCGGCTTCGCGCTGGCTCACGACTTCCACGGATTCGCTGTCGCGCTGGACGGGGTCGGGGCGGAGTTGGAAGAGGTGCCGAAGTGTTTTCATCGCGGGGTAGAAGATGTTTCGCGCGATCTATCGGCACGGGTGCCGGAAGAATTGAGTTAAAATGTGCCCTTGCCGAGCGCGCTCCCGCCTCTCAAGGTCCTGCCCCTTTAACCCCTCGTTCCGCCCACCCGCGCCCGACGATTTTTAGTTTTTGCCCGGCCCGTGCGGGTCGCGCCGCTGCCAATTTCCCCTCTGTCCAGTCCTCAATCCAATAATCCCTCCTATGACTAGTAATGCTTCAGCTACGAACGACGCCATCGTCCCCAACGCCAAGCGGCTGTTGGCGGCCGGCTTCATGGCCATTCTGGCCGCCGGTGTGGGCTTTGCCCTGCGGGGCGGTATCTTCGACAACTGGGCCGCTGAGTTCGGCTTCACCGCCACCCAGTTGGGCGCCATCGGTGGTGCCGGCTTCACGGGATTTTGCTTCGGCATCATCATCGGTGGCTTGGTCTGCGACAAGATCGGCTACAGCAAGCTCGTGATCGCGGCATTCGCCCTCCACGTGCTTTCGGCGGTCGTGACGTTCATGGCGACTACGCCGGCAAACGCTTACGGTTTCCTGTTCTGGGGTATGTTCATCTTTGCGCTGGCCAACGGCACGCTTGAGGCGGTCGCGAATCCGCTGGTTGCGACAATATTTCCCAATAACCGGACGCACTATCTCAATATCCTGCACGCTTCCTGGCCGCTCGGCATGATTATCGGCGTTTGCCTCGGTTGGCTGCTGGATGACTACCTGAAGATTAACTGGAAGATGCAGCTGGCGCTGTATCTGATCCCGACGGTGATCTATGGCTTGATGTTCTTCGGGCAACACATGCCCAAGTCGGAAGCCGCCACCAAGGGCGCCAAACTGAGCGCCATGTTCAAGGACGTGGGTATCCTCGGGGCGCTGGTCGTCGGCTTTCTGTTGTCCCTCTTTATCGCCGGCACCTTCGGGGTTTCCGACACGGTGGCGCGCCTCATTGCCGGCGTGCTGGTCATCGTCGTGGGCGTCATGACGAAGTTCTCTCTCGGTTCCTTCCTGCTCTTCGTGCTCTTTGTGGCCCACGCGATGGTCGGAGCGGTCGAACTCGGCACCGACGGCTGGATTCAGAACATCACCGGCAACTTGTTTAATTCCGGCGAAGGCAAGGCGCTCTTCCTTTGGACCTCCGCCATCATGTTTGGTCTCCGCTTTTGTGCCCACTGGATTGAGAAGACGCTTAAGCTCTCGCCCGTCGGTCTCCTGC
>JBDSGI010000220.1:0-3185 GCA_039919035.1 Opitutaceae bacterium | reverse complement strand
ACGAACGGCCGCAACCGTTCCCGCTGCGCGAGCACGTGATCGAGGTCGAACCACTGCTCGCTGTGGTAACCCGACTCCATCTGGAAATGCCCGCGCCGTCCCGCGAGGAGGGCCGTGAGTTCGTCTTGCATCACCCACCGATTGAGATCGGCGTGGGTGCGATCAAGCAGAACCCGGCCCGGGCGCATCGGTTTGGCCGTCCTGAAGGAGTCGTCATTCGCCCGCGACGGTGAGCGTGCGCACTTCGAGAATCGTCCCGGCGAATCTGGGGCGGAGTCCCCGGAGCTCGGCCGGGTTGCGTCCGAAAAAAACCGCCCCCGGCGCCGCGAAGGCCGGCGGCTGCACGAGCGAAAGCGCGGGCCGGCCATCGACAGTGACGGACACCCGCAGCTTCACCATTTCAGACGGAGACGCGTCGCCGCTGGCACCGGGATGCAGTGACGGCAGCGAAACTGCAATCGTGTGGGAAGCGCCCGGTGTCGTTGGAATCGGGGGCGACAGTTCCGCCGGGCCGTTGCCACGCCGATAGCCCATCTGCAGTTGCCGCGAACCGCGGAAGCGCAGAAATACCACTTCGCTCTCCGCGCCGTCTCCCGCAATGAGCAGCGGTTCGAATCCGGGATCCCAGGTTTCCGCCAGCCGGATCTTCAGCTCGATGAAACCGAGGTGGGCATTCCCCGCGGTCGGTCCCGCGAGTCGCGGCCAGCGAAGGGTGCGCTCCTCCAGGCCGAAATCATCCGGGCGGCGATGCGTGATCGCGACGATCCTGCCGGTGAAATTCGCGGCGATGCTGCCGCCGGCGAGGCCGCGGCCGAAGCGGACGGCGTCGGTTTCGGCCGGGTGGAACACGAACGGCTGCGAGAACACCACCTCATCGTTGAGGCGGACATAAAGCCATTTTTGCAAAACGCGAAGCTGCGGCGATTCGCCGTAGCGCGGATCGTTTGGCCGGGGAAAGAGCGCGCCGAACGAGATGGCGAGCCGCTGGGGCACGCCTGGTTGGATTTCGAGCGGCGCGGATTGGAGCCCGGGTGCGCCCCAGTGATCGAGGCCGAGCCGGATGTGGCGCTCGTCGGGATAGGTGACGTAAAGCTGGTCGCCCGCGCCGCTGCGCCCGCTGGCCAGCAGCGGCTCCGTCCCGGCGGGCGCGCCGGTGGGAAAGGTGACGAGCATCTCTATCGTGCCGTGAAAATCACCGAACTGCGGGCCTTGCACTGGCGGAAAGCCGCCCACCTGATCGGCCGACGCCAGCGCCTCACGGTCGGCTGCGGTTCGTGGGTCGAGTCTCCGCACGGCGCGAATCGCCCCCGAAAAGGGAATCTGTTCGGCATCGCCGGGCGCGGCATTTCCGCCGAGGTGCAGGTGATCCAGCGTCGCGGGCTGAAATTCGCCTGAGCCTGCCAGCGCCGTGCGTCCGTCGAAGCGAATCACCTGGCGATCGCGCAGGGGCGCGACCTCCGGAGCGTGCGCGAGGCGTTCGTCACCAGCCGGTGGAAAGAACGATCCGAGACTGACGGTAATCGTGTGCTCGGTCGCCGGATCATATTCGATCGCGTCCGACCACACGGGTTGATCGGGGGCGTGGCGCAGCCCGAGCCGAAGACGCGTCGCATCGACGTAGCGGATCAGAATCGTGTCGCGATGTTCGCCGTCACCGCCGTGGCGCAGGAGCGTTTCGGTGCTTCCGGTGCGTCCCACTGGAAGGCGCAGCGCGATCGCCAGCGGGCCGGGATACGGATTGAGCGAACGGGCGCCGGCGGAGGATTTCAGCCAATGGTGGCCCTTGCCCTGATCCAGCTCGATGAGCCGCATGGCGGTGTCGTGGGCCATGTAGCGCGGACGCTGATCCCGCGTGTAGCCCTCGAAGAGGTAGGGCGCGTAGCGGTGGGGATGCGTTTGCCGCAAAAACTCGCGATGCGGGGGAGGCGGTTCGGGGAAATCGTAGTCGTAGAGGTAGTCGGCGTAGAGCGTTTGAAAAACCGCCGGCGGTGTTCGCTGGGTGGCCGCCGCGATCTCGCGCTGCGCCAGCCGGCGAAAGTCCGCGGGAAATACCTGCCGCAGGGGCGGAATCATCCGCCAGATTCCCGCCGCACAAAGCACGGCCGCCGCCCACGGCATCACCTGCCGGAATTTTTTTCCCGACGTTTCGCGCAGCGAGGCGGCCGCACCCCCCGCGGCCAGCGCCAGAAACGGCACGGCCGCCCGCACGGTGCGACCGTAGAGCATGAATCGATGAAAGACATCCGAGAGCAGAAGCCAGATGGCTAGCAGGAGTGCTAAAGCCGCGACCCAGCGCAGCCACGGTTCGGCGCGCCCGCGCCGGACCGCAGCGCCCATGCCCACGAGCACGAGTGCGACGAGGCCCACTGGCAGCGCGCCGTCGGCGGTCCACAGATATTCGGGGATGAAGCGCCAGCCTTCGCCGAAATCGCCTTGGTTCACCGTGCCGGCGAAGGCGAGCGAATCGGCGACGAAGTTATAGCCGGCGAGGCGGGCGATGACGCCGATCATGACGAGTGGTGCGAGCAGTCCGGCCAGCGCGAGAGCGCCGCGGCGTAGACGCGCGAGCCACCACTCGGCGTGGCCCGCGACCTCCAAAATCAAAACGACGGCGCCAACCGACCAGTAGCCGTTGTAAGTGAGATAGCCGAGCCCGCAAAGGACGCCGACGCCCAGCGGTCGCCCGCGCCGCTCCGGTCCGCTGCCGTAATAAATTGCCCAGAGAAAAAACGTCAGGGCCGCATCGTAGGGGAGGCAGTGCCGCGAAAAATAGAAGAGGGCGTTGGACGCCGCCGCAAAACTCAGCGCGATGGCCGCCTCCCATTCGGACGCGCCGCGACGGCGTGCGATCAGCCAAATCAGAAACAGATTGGCCGTGCCGAAGAGGGAAAAATATCCCGCGCACAGGCGCGCAGTGGGCGGAGCGCCGTCATGCCCGATCCGCTCCGCGATGGCCGGCGGCAGGGCCATCCAGCGAAACCCGATGTGGTCGGACTTCGAGAGGAGAAAATGAGCGGCTCCCGCGACATCGCGCTCCACGATCGCGCCGACGGCTTCGCGCGTGTCGTTGTAGCGCTTTTCATCCGTCCAATAATAAGCCCCGCCCTCGGCGACGAGGTAGAGGCGCAGGAGCAGCGCCAGCGCGAGCACCGCCAGCACGAACCATCCCGGCCGGACCGATGCCG
>JBDSGI010000219.1:0-4739 GCA_039919035.1 Opitutaceae bacterium | reverse complement strand
GCGTTCGACGTAGGCGCGCTCCTCGACGCTCACGACTTCGCCGCGTCGTCCGCGCTCCATGATGGTGCGGGCTTGTTCGAAATCGACGGGCGCCTCCGGCGTGGTGGCGGCAGGGAGGCTGAGCAGGACGGCGAATAGGGCGCCGACGAACACCGCGCGGCGCGCTAATTTTGGCAAGGGGTGGGGCATGATGGGCCGCGGTCAGCCGAGCGGAGGGCGGCGCTGCTGATATCGCTCCACCATCGCGCCGTGCGCAAGCCTCCCGAGACGTCGTGACGCGAATCGCGGTTGACCGCGCTGGCGGCGCTCGCGAGCGTTCGCGCGCTCCCACCCCTTCGCTTGCGATGAAATCCCCCTTGCTGTCCCTTGCCCCATTGAGCGCCGCCATGGCGTTGATCGTTCTCGCCGGCTGTAGCAAATCCCCCGCGCCCGACGCGGCGGCGAAATCGGGCCGCACGGAGATTCGTTTCGCGCATGTGCACGCACCGGACGTGGCGGGCGAGCTGCATTTCACGGCGGTCGCATTTGCCGAGGCGCTGGCGGCCGATTCCGACCGGCTCACGGCCAAAATTTTTCCGCAGGGCACGCTGGGCACCGAGCGTGAGGTTTACGAGGGCATGCAGCTTGGCTCCGGCGCTTCGATCACGGTCTCGGGCACGGCGATTCTCAACAATTTCGATCAGCGCATCGGGGTTGTCGATTTGCCCTACCTTTTTCAGGACTTCGACCATGTGCACCGCGTGCTGGATGGAGAAGTCGGACGCGATCTTGCCGCCGGGCTGGAGAAACAAGGCCTCGTGCTCCTGGCGTGGATCGACGGCTGGGGCTTCCGCAATCTCATCACCACCCGCAAGCCGATCACGCAGACGGACGATCTCAAGGGCCTCAAAATCCGCACGATTCCCACGCCCGTTTACCTCGCGGCGCTGCGAATGATGGGCGCCAACCCCACGCCGATGGCCTACGGCGAAATCTACACCGGCCTGCAAACCGGCGTGATCGACGGCTTCGAGCAGGCGCCGGCGATCTTGATCGCGGAGCGGTTCTACGAGGTGGCGAAACACCTCACGACCAGCCGGCATCTGTTTCCCGCGATGATCGTGTGCTATTCGAAGGCGCACTGGGCCCGGCTCACGCCGGAGGATCAGGCGAAAATCCGCCATGCCGCGGAAGTCGCCCGTGACCGTGGCCGCGCCCTCGCGCCGGCGCGCGAAGCCGAGGCGCTGAAGACGCTCGCCGAGCGCGGCATGACCGTTCACGGCATTGACACGACGGCTTGGCAGCAGGCCGCGATCAAACTCCAGGATCAGCTCGCCGCCGAACGGGGAGCGACCGACCTGCTCGCCAAAATCCGCGCCGCCGCGAAAAAATGAAACGACTTGCCGATGCCTTTGGGCTCCTGCTGCGCGCTGCTGATCGGGCCGCTGAGGCGCTTATCATCGTGCTCTTCGCCGCGATCGTGCTGGTGGGCGGACTGCAGGTGCTCTGCCGCTATGCATTCAATGCGTCGCTCAGCTGGAGCGAGGAGCTTCAGCGCTACGGGCTGATTTGGATCGTTTTTCTCGCGCTGGTGGTCGGCTACCGGCGAGGGGCGCACATCGGCATGGGTCTATTTTTGGAAAAAATGCCGCGGGCGGTGCAGCGGCCGATGGGGTGGTTCATCGATCTGCTATGGCTCGGGCTGGGCGCCGCGATGGTGTTTTTCACCGTGGGCTACGCGTCGGCCGCGGGGCTCACATTTTGGCAAAGTGTCGCGCGCCAAAGCAGCGCGGGCATGGGCGTGCGGATGGATGTCGTTTATGCCTGCATCGTCTTCGGCGGAAGTTATCTCGTGCTGGCCGCGGTGCATAGTCTTCTGCGACGCGCCGCTGGCGAGGAACCCAAGATTCTCGCGGAGGAGCCGCCATGTTGATCGCGCTTTTCATCGCGCTGCTTGCGCTGATTTTCCTGAGCGTGCCCGTGATTGTCGCGATCGGAGCGGTGGCGCTCGGCGGTATTCTCGCATTGCCGGAACTGGCGCCGGTGGAGTTTCCGCGGAAAATGTTCGCGGCGGTGGACTCGTTCAGCCTGCTCGCGCTGCCGTATTTCATCCTGGCGGGCGAGCTGATGGTGCGCGGCGGGATGAGCCGGCGGTTGGTGGAGTTTGCCGAGACGCTCGTCGGTCACCTGCGCGGGGGGCTCGGCCATGCGACCGTGCTGGCCAACATGATTTTCGCCAACGTCACCGGCTCCTCCGTGGCCTCGACCTCCGCGATTGGTTCGCTAATGGCCCCCGAGATGAAGGCGCGCGGCTACAAGGGCGGTTTCATCGCCTCGCTCGCGGCGACCTCCGGCGTGATCGGCGCGATCATTCCCCCGAGCATGGTGATGGTCGTTTACGGGGCGATGGCAGGAGTCTCGATCGGCGGCTTGTTCCTGGGGGGCTTTCTGCCGGGTCTGCTCATCACGGGCCTGCTGATGCTCGTGGTGCACCTGCACGGGTATCATCCGAATTTCCCCGAGATTCGCGCGACGACCGGCAAGTTTAACTTCGCTCGCGTGTGGGAGACGCTGCCGCGCGTCTGGGTCGCGGTGCTTGCGCCGGTGATCATTCTTGGCGGGATCATGGCGGGCGTTTTCACCGCCACGGAGGCGGGAGTGGTGGCGTGCTTCTACGCGCTCATCGTGGCGATGTTTGTTTACCGCTCGGTGACGCTGCGTGACTTGCCGCGAATTCTGCTCAACGCCGCGGTCACCACGACGGTTGTGCTGGGCATCATCGCCGTGGCCGGCGCGCTCGGGTGGCTGCTCACCTACCTGAACTTCACCGAGATCGTCGGCAGCTGGCTGCTCGGTGTGTCGTCGAAGAGCTGGGTCGTGCTGCTGGTGTTGATCGCGATCATGCTGGTGCTGACGATGTTCATCGAGTCGCTCGCCGTGTTGATCATCTTGACGCCGCTCATCGTGAAGATCGGGGCGACGTTTGCCCTCGACCCGATTTACCTCGGCATGCTGGTGGTGATCGCGACGCAGATTGGCGGGACGACGCCGCCGGTGGCGGTGTGCCTGTTCGTCGGCACGAGCATCGCCGGGTGCAGCTACGACGAGACCATTCGCCGCTGTTGGCCGTTCGTAGGCGCACTCATGCTGGCGCTGCTGGCGGTTTTTCTCATTCCAGCGCTGGCGACTTGGATTCCGAACACGTTCTTGAAGTAGGCGCGCGGGCGCGGCAACGTGGCGGCGCAGTGCGGGCCTATAGCTCAACGGTTAGAGCAGAGGACTCATAATCCTTTGGTTCTGGGTTCGAATCCCAGTGGGCCCACCAGCATGCGCTGCTTGTGCTCGAAGCGGGCAGCGCGGTTTCACTTCCCCCTCTTATTTCAGAGTCTTGCGGGCCCGGGCTGCCCAATCTGAGGCCGCCGCTTCCCTCTGAAGTATTCAGGGGTTGAGCCGCCACAATGCGAAGTTCAGCACCGCCGCGAAGCTCACCCACGCCAAGTAAGGCGCGAGCAAACATTCGGCGATGCGATTGATCCGGCGGAAGCCGGCCAACGTTACGGCAATCGCCAGCCAGAGCAGCACGATTTGGGCAAACGCCACGCCCAGCCAGTGCAGCCCGAAGAACAGCGGCGTCCAAGCGGCGTTCAGCGCCAGCTGGACGAGGAAAAGGCTTAGCGCCCGGCGCTGACTTTCGAATCCGCCTTGCTTCTACACTAACCAAGCCGCCACCGCCATCATCGTGTAGAGCGCCGTCCACACCGGGCCAAAGATCCAGCCCGGCGGATTCCACGAAGGCTTCTTTAGCGCGGCATACCACTCTCCCGGCATAAAAAAGCGCCCATCGCGGACGGGGCGAAACACAGCATCAGCCACCCAGCTAGGGCCATAGCGGACTGAATTCTCGACGGTCTCGGAGCGTTCAATTGGTGGCATTTCGCAGCGTTATCGGGCTTCCGAGGGGAGTCCATGAACCAGCGTTTCTCGGATGCGTTAAGAAATCCACCCAACTCTCGGGGTGGTCCGCCTCGCCCCGGCGGCTTTCAGTCGCCGTGGTGTTCGGTAGATAGCACCCGCGAGAGCGAAGCGTATTCGGGTTGGCGGAAAATCTCGGGTAGATATGGCCTCGGGAAGCGAATTCGTCCTCCCGGGCTCGAAAGGGGGCGCTAATTCCCCGACCGTCGCGAGTCGGAAAAAACTCCACCGAAGGAGGCCGGAGTCTTGATGTCGTGGAGCTTCATTGGCGGTGGGCCAAGGAGGCTCTGCCGATCATCTCCCATCGTCGCGTCGATGGGCGGTTCCCTCCGAGGTTCCAATCGCAGCGGGCCACAAAGTGCGCCCTCGTTCGGCTCTCGGCTTGCCTGTCAGGGTCGAGCGCTCACATTGGCGGGACTGACTTCCTCACGTGCGGCCGGCGACCCCGGCCTCGCCTCCTGTAACCCTGCCCTCATCCCCCCATGAAACGTTTACCGTGGCTATCTCTTGCTAGCGCATGCTCCCTGCGCCTGACGCCGCTTGCGGCTCCGGCGTTGATTTCCCTCATCCTTATTGGCGCGCCAGCCGCCCAAGCCGCCGGCACGGCGGTGATATCCGGCTCGATCAGCAATTCCGCGACCCATAATACCCTTGAGGGCGCCGCCGTCGGCGTGCCCGCCCTCAACCTCTCGGTCCTGACCGATAACACCGGCCGCTACACGCTTTCTGGCCTGCCGGACGGCATGCATGAAATTGTGGTGACCTACATCGGTCTCGATCCCGTCCGG
>JBDSGI010000218.1:0-5456 GCA_039919035.1 Opitutaceae bacterium | reverse complement strand
TCAGGCCACCGGCTTGCCTCCGCCGGTCTGCGGTGCAGCGTCTGGCCGGATGAAAACCCGCATTTTTGGCTGCAGCGGCCGCGCCGTTGGCGAAGTTGGCCTCGGCACGTGGCAGCTCGGCGCGGGGTGGGGCGATGTGACCGACGAGGTCGCCTTGGCGACGCTGCGGGCGGCGTGGGAAGTGGGCACCACGCTGTTCGACACGGCGGACGTTTACGGCATGGGCCGCAGCGAGACGCTCATCGGAAAATTTTTGCGTGAAACGCCGGCGGCGCGAGGGAAAATTTATGTCGCGACCAAGCTCGGCCGTTTCTCCCCGCCTGGCTGGCCCGAAAATTTTACCCGCGCCGGCATTCGGCAGCACACCGAGGCCTCGCTGAAACGCCTCGGCGTCGCGGCGCTCGATCTCACCCAGTTTCATTGCATTCCGTTCGAGGTTTTGAAAAACGGCGAAGTCTTCGAGCACGTGCGGGAGCTGAAACGCGAGGGCAAGATCCGCGACTTCGGCGTGAGCGTCGAATCGATGGCGGAGGCGGAATTCTGCCTGAGGCAGGACGGCGTCGCCGCGCTCCAAATCATCTTCAATATTTTCCGTCAGAAGCCGATTCGCACGCTCTTCGCCGAGGCGAAGAAACGAGAGGTCGCGCTCCTCGTCCGGCTCCCACTCGCGAGCGGCCTGCTCGGCGGCAAGATGACCAAGGCCACGAAATTTCCCGCCAACGACCACCGCAATTTCAACCGCGACGGCCAGCAGTTCAACGTCGGCGAGACCTTCGCCGGCCTGCCCTTCGAGAAAGGCGTCGAACTCGCCGACGCCCTGAAGCCGCTGGTGCCGGCGGGCTCGACTCTTGCCGAGTTGGCGCTCCGTTGGTGTCTCGATTTCGACGCGGTGAGTGTGCTCATCCCCGGGGCCAGGAATCCCGAGCAAGCCCGCGCGAACGCCCGCGCCTCCTCGCTTCCGTCGCTCAGCCCAGCGCAGCATGCGAGGCTCGCGGACTTTTACACCCGCGACGTTGCGCCGCACATTCGCGGGCCGTATTAATGCAAACCGCCCGTCGGCGGCTGTGGCAATTCCAACGAGGTTTGACACCTTTCTGTCGTCGTTAACGTCTTTCTTCTTCCATCCCATGCTCGTCCGTTTTCTCCGATCCGTCTCGCCTCTCTTGATTATCGCCGCGCCGCTCCCCGCCCAGCGCGGGGACCGCGCCGGCGAGGTGCAGGCTCCGCCGCCCTCCCACCTTAAAATCCCTCCCGCGCCCGTGCTCACGCCGGCGGAGGCGCTCAAGACTTTCAAGCTCGCGGCCGGTTTCCGCATCGAGGCGGTTGCCACCGATCCACTGGTCCGCGATCCGATTGCCATGCAGTTCGGGCCGGACGGCCGGCTTTGGGTGCTGGAGATGCGCGGCTACATGAACGACGCCGACGGCAAGGGCGAGGACCAGCCGCTTTGCGACGTCGCCGTGCTGGAAGACACCAACGGCGACGGTGTGATGGACAAGCGCACGGTCTTCGCGACCGGCTTCGTGATGCCGCGCGCAATCTCGCTGATTGGCGACGGGCTGCTCGTAGGTGAGCCGCCGCACCTGTGGTTTCTTCGCGACGCCAATGGCGACGGCGTCGCAGATGAGAAGACCGAGATCGCTTCCGATTACGGCAACACCACCAATCCGGAACACAACGCCAACGGCCTCGTATGGATGTCCGACAACTGGATCTACTCCGCGAACCATACCGTGCGTTTCCGCTACGAAGGCGGCGGAAAATTCACGCGCGACGCCACCGTCACGCGCGGCCAGTGGGGCATTGCCCAGGACGATACCGGACGACTCTACTATAATAGTAACAGCGACCCGCTGCGGTTCGACGCGCTCCCCTCCGCCTACCTGCGCCGCAACCCGAATTTCACCGCGACGGGCACCAATGTGCAGCTCGTCTCCGCCCGTCTCCCGATTTATCCCGGTCGCGTGACGCCCGGCGTCAACCGCGGCTACAATACACTCGACCAGGAAGGCAAATTGACCGCCGTCACCGCCGCCTGCGGTCCGATGATTTATCGCGGCACGCTCTTCCCCACGGAGTTTCGCGGCGATGCGTTTATCGCCGAGCCCTCCGCCAACCTGATCAAGCGCATTAAGCTGACGGAAAAGGCCGGTGCGGTCACCGGGGCCAACGCTTACACCGGCACGGAATTTCTCACCTCGACCGACGAGCGTTTCCGGCCCGTCAATCTCTTTAACGGGCCCGATGGCGCGCTCTACGTCGTCGATATGTATCGCGGAATCTTGCAGCACCGCCTCTACGTCACGAGCTTCCTGCGGAAACAAATCGAGGAGCGCGGGCTCGACAAGGGCATCGGCTTCGGCCGCATCTGGCGCATCGTCCCGGACGGCGCGCCCAAGGCTAATTTCAAGTCGGGCCTTGCCGGCGCCTCGACCGCCGCGCTGGTTGAAAAACTGGGCGACACCAACGGCTGGACCCGCGACACCGCGCAACGCCTGCTCGTCGAGCAACGCGACCCCGCGGCGGCGGCGCTGCTCCGCGCGTTTGCCACCTCGGCGAAGAATCCGCTCGGGCGTCAGCACGCGCTTTGGACCCTCGACGGTCTCGGCGGAATGGATCAGCCGACCGTCCTCGCCGCGCTCGCCGATTCCGATGCCCGCGTCTGCGCGGCGGGAATTCGCGCCGCCGAGCGTTTCCTCAAGCCCACTGTCGATGAAGCCGTTTTCGGGAAACTTTCCGCCCTGGCCGCCCGGCCCGAACCGGCGGTGCGATTGCAACTCGCACTTTCGCTCGGCGAGGCCAAAACGCCCGCCGCCGACGCCGCCATGCGCGCGTTGCTCGTTTCGGCCGGTGACCAGCCTTATCTGGTTGATGCGGTGATCAGCGGTCTCGCCCGCCGCGAGGCGGATTTCATCGAAGCCATTGCACGCGAGGCGAAGGCCGGCAGTCCGGCCGTGACGAGCGCGGTCGCTTCTGCAGGCGGCGCATTGATGAAGGGCTCTGATGTGACGCGTCTCAATCGCGCCCTCGCCCTCGCCGCCGATCCCGCCGCACCGCAATGGGCGCGGAACGCCGTGCTCGACGGCGTCGACCGTGCGATGCCGCGCCTTTACGACGGCAAGATTGTCCCGACCAGTCTCGCGGCCGAGCCCAAGCCGCTGGTCGAGCTCGCGAAAAAGACCGGCACGCCCGAGGCGGCGCGGGCGACCAAGCTCCTCGCTTCCCTGCGCTGGCCCGGCAAACCCGGCATGGCGGCCGCTTCCGTGGTGAAACTCGCTCCCGCGGAGCAGGTGCAGTTCGACCAGGGCAAGGCCCAGTTTGCCGCGCTCTGCGCCGCCTGCCATCAACCCGAAGGCCAGGGCCTCGCCGGCCTCGCGCCGCCGCTGGTGTTCTCCCGCTGGGTGCTTGGCGATGCGCGCGTGCTCGCGAGCATCATCCTGTGCGGCAAGGCGCAGGATAATCTCGTCATGCCCACCCTCCGCCCGACGCTCAACGACGACGCGATCGCGAATGTCCTCACCTATGTCCGCAACACGTGGGGACATTCGGCCGGCGCCGTTTCGCGCGAGACTGTGGCGCAGATGCGAACGATGACGGCCGGTCGCGAGCAGCCTTGGAACGAGGAAGACCTCGCTGACTTCGCGCGGCAGTTCGCCGGCCGCCGCGGCAGCGGCGGACCGCGCACTGCGAAATGAGGCGCGCCTCGTGGTGGGGCCCGCTCACCGAGCGGGCCTGAGCTTTAGGGTGATTGCGGAAACCAGGCCGGCTCGGAGAGCGGAACCTACCTGCTTATTGTCACCGCCGCCGGCTCCGCGTAGCCGCGCCAGTAGGCTTCGAGCAGCGCCGGGTCGGGCGCTCCGTCGGCGACGACAAAGCGAAACCGGGCGACATAGGGCTGGCCCGGCTCGATGCGAAACTCGCCGAGCTGCTGCGGCACGAGGCTGAAATACGGCATATTCGGATGCAGGCGCACGGGCTGGGGCGCGCGGAAATTTCCCGGATGGCCGAGCGTCGCGGTGCCGGCGAGCGCGCCGCCCTCGACCACGCCGCCGAGGTAGCACCAGCGCACGCGGGTGTTGTTGCCCTTGAGGCGATCGGTTTCGCCCTCCGAGGTGAGAAAGCGCGCGGCGGCGCCGGGGCCGTTCCACGCGTCGGCTCCTCGGAAACCGAAGCCGCCGTAGTGATACTCCGGCAGAATGAGTGGATCGGCGGTCGCACATGACTGCGTCACGGTGAGGTCAAACATCCTCACAGGCCGCGTTTCGCCGGCGATGGCGTAGGTCGTGAGTTCCCAGATTGAGCGCAGCGCATCGACAGGCGCCGGCGCGGAGCTATCGGTCATTTTCAGGCGGGCGGAAAAGCCGCCGTGCACGGGGCCGCTCCACTTGCGGTCGAGCGCGACAAATTCCTCGGCGCCGGTTTTGTTCTGCATGTTCCAGAAGTCGGGGGCGCGGCCTTGGAAACTGGCCTTGGTCCACGGCGCCCAGATGCCGTGGTGGTGCGGGTGGTTCGGCGGATAGTCGTCGGTCACGAGTTTTCCGGCGGGCGAAAAAATCGGATGCACATAGCCCGCGCGCACGATCTCGGGGACAATGCCGGCGCGCGGCAGATCCGCGCGATCCATGCGGTAAACCAGCACGGGCTCGCCGCCGACGTTCACACGCAGGTGGCCGCCCGCAGGTGCAACGACGACCGCATCGCCACCGGATTTTTCTCCCGCCACGAGGGTGAAGGCGAGCGATTCGCCGGCCGTTTGCCAAGGCACGATGAATCGTGCCGTGCCGTCGGCGTCCGCCTGCACCGCCACCGTGCGTCCGGCCCCGTCCCGCAGCGCGGCCCGCTTGGGCGCATCGCCCGGCAGGGCGAAGGCGATAACCTGCCCCGCCCGATCCTGCGCGGCGGGCGTGAGGGTGAGGCGGTATTCGCGGGCGGCGGCGGAAACCGCCGCGACGAGGGCGAGGAGAACGAGGGCGGGGCGCATGGAAAAAAATCGGGTCGTGGTGGAGCGGGTTGGCCGAACGCGCTTGAGCTACGACGTAACTCCTGAAAGCGCGTTTGGGTTAACGCGCTCCAACGCGAAAAATATTTTTTTCAATGGTGCGCTTTCACTCCGAGGCCTTCGCCATCGGCGGCAGGCCGCGGAGGGCGCGGGGTTTGTTTTCGTCGAGCGGCTGGCCGGCTTCCTTCAGGCTCGCCATGTATTCGACGACGTCGCGGATTTGAGTTTTCGTGAGGATGGTGCCGTAGATTTCCGGCATGCCGCTGGGGGCGCCTTCGCGCTTGGCGATCTCGGCCTTGGTCACGTCGACGATCTTGTTCTCGACGTTGCGCAGGGTGAGCGTGGTTGGCGTTTCGCGGCCGACGATGCCGGCGGCCGACTCGCCGTTCTTCAACGTCACGACGATCGTGTCGAAGCCGGGCGCGATCTTGGCGTTGGGCTTGATGATCGATTCGAG
>JBDSGI010000217.1:0-12192 GCA_039919035.1 Opitutaceae bacterium | reverse complement strand
CTAATTTGACACAGCTATTCTTGTCGCAGAAACGCCGACCGAATCGGGGCGGAGTTGCGGGGCGAATGCCCAACCGGACAAAATCGACGCCAGAAAAAAGCGGCCGCTGAACGGCCGCTGAGGGATGGACTGGCTATTGCTGCTCTTCCGATTTCTGCGACGCCAGTCGCCTAAAAATGAAGGTGTGCGCTTCATCGGCGAGTTTCGCCACCAAAGGTAGGTCGTCCCGCCCAAAGCTGTTGGCATCGTGGAAGCGCTTCTCCTCATCGAGGTAGCTCCGAGAGAACGTCACATTGTAGAATTTCTTCTCTTCAACTCGGTTTTCCCACCCCGCGGCCTTGATCCGGCCGAGGCGAAACGTGGTTACTGGTCGAGACTTGATCTGCGGATGTGTTTGAAGCAAGGTTTCTGCTTCGGATCGAGCTTTCATGATTTGGTTTTGGCTGGCGGTTGAGGAGCACGGTTCGTCCGCGCTCCCTTTCGTGCGTGTGGCACCCAAGCAAGAGCGAAACTCCGGCGAAGGCGTCGTCTGCATCCACTCTACCATGACGCGGCACAAGAAGCCACGTGGTTATCAACAGGTGCTACCTTTGTCACGGCACACGTCGACCGTTTCAGTTCGCCCTCAGTAAAACACCGTGCGGTCGAGGCTGCGGTATTGGATAGCTTCAAGCAGGTGAGGGGCCTCGATCCGCTCCGCGGCGGCGAGGTCGGCGATCGTTCGCGCGACTTTCAAGATGCGATCGTAGGCGCGCGCGGACAGGGACAGCTGTTCCATCGCCTGTTGGAGCAGATCGCCGAGCGTTGAGTCGATGACGCAGTGTCGGCGAATATGGGCATGCGTCATGCGCGCGTTGCTCGTGATCTTGGTGCCGGAAAAACGGGCGTGCTGCAAAGTGCGAGAAGCCTGAATACGTGTGCGCATGGCGCTGGACGGTTCGCCCAGCTTCTCGGAGCGCAACTCCGTGAGCGCGAGTGCCGGGGCCTCGATGTGCAGGTCGATCCGGTCGAGCAACGGGCCGCTGATGCGCGCGCGGTAGCGCTGGATCTCCGTCGGAGAGCAGCGACATTCGTGGCGGGCATCGCCCAGATACCCGCACTTGCATGGGTTCATCGCGGCCACGAGCATCATCGAGCAGGGGAGGGTGATTTTGCCGGCGCTGCGCGAAATGGAAACTTCGCCGTCTTCGAGGGGTTGGCGGAGCGTTTCGAGGGCGGAGCGTTTGAACTCCGGCAACTCGTCGAGGAACAGCACGCCGTGGTGCGCGAGCGAGATTTCGCCCGGGCCGGGAATCGTCCCGCCGCCGAGGAGCGCCACGTCCGAGACAGTGTGATGCGGCGTGCGAAACGGCCGCGCGCCCCACGTCATCTCACCGTTGATCGTCCGGCCGGCGGCGGAGTGGATGCTGAGGATTTCCAAGTGCTCCTCGAGGGTCGGGCCCGGCATGATGGTAGGGATGCGCTTCGCCACCATGGATTTTCCCGAACCGGGCGGCCCGATCATCAGGAGATTGTGCGAGCCGGCCACCGCGACCTCGATGGCTCGGCGGAGGGCGTGCTGGCCCTTGATCTCCGAAAAATCAGCGGCGTCGGCTGACGCCGGAGTGCTCGCACGCTGACGCGCGGCCTGGGGGTCGAGGGGTGCGAGCGATTTTTCTCCGCTAAGGAAACGCACCGCGCTGCTCAACGAATCGACGGGATAGACTTCGACGCCCTCCACCAGTGCCGCCTCCTCGGCGGAAATGGCGGGCAGGAGCAGGCCGCGTTTTCCGAGCGTGCGCGCGAGCCGGGCCATCGCGAGCGCGCCGCGCACGGGGCGCGTGGCGCCCGATAGACTCAGCTCGCCCGCGATGAGCCAGTCGGCGAGGTGGGCACATTTGAGCTGACCGGTGGCCGCGAGGATACCGAGGGCGATCGGCAGGTCGTAGAACGGGCCCTCTTTCCGGAGGCTGCCCGGCGCGAGGTTGATCGTGGTCCGCGTCCGCGGCGGGCGGAAGCCGCTGTTATTAAGGGCTGTGAAGACGCGGTCGCTCGATTCTTTGACCGCCGTGTCAGCGAGCCCCACGAGATACCACTTGGGATCGCCGGCTTCGCCGGCATTCACTTCGACGTGAACGACCTCGGCATCGATTCCCTGGAGGGCGGCGGAGGTAATCGTCGCGAGCATGGGCGGGGATTCGACGGCGAATCGCGGTCCGGTGGCGACGTTTTTCTCACACGCGGGGTTTCGTGATTAAGCGATTGCGGCGGGGCGCAGCGGCCCCAAGCGTGCCCACCCCAAGACGCATGAGAGTCGGAATCACGGGTGGTGTCGGCTGTGGCAAATCGACGGTGGCGCGTGCGCTGGAGTCGCTCGGCTTCCAGCGGCTCGACTCTGACCAGATCGTGCGCGAACGCGTTTTGGCGGATCCCGCCGTGCTGGCGGCGCTGCGCGATCGCTACGGCGGTGCAATTTTGGAAAACGCCGCCGATTTCGACGGCCGCGGGGGCCTCCGCGTTAACCGCCCGGCCTTGGCCCAACGCGTTTTTGCCGATGATACCGAGCGACTTTGGCTGGAAGAACTGACCCATCCGAAGGTGTTTTCCTCGTGGTCAGAGGCCTTTGCGGGCGCGCCGGATGCCCGGTGGGCCGTGGAGGTGCCATTGCTCTTTGAGAAACGTTTGGAGAATTGGTTTGATTTCACGGTATGCGTGGCCTGTTCTCCCGCCCAGCAACTCGCCCGACTGGAGCAACGCGGCCTCTCGCGTGCGCTCGCCGGGCAGCGAATCTCCAAGCAACTGCCGCTGGCACGTAAAATCGAGCTGTCCGACTTTGTCTTGTGGAACGAGGGCTCCCCCGCGTTTCTCAAGGCTGAGGTCGAACACTTGGCCAACGCTCTCGTGGCCGCCTGAAACTTCGCTGTGGCACCCGCGTCTGACGCAGCGCGTGCCCGGCGCCTTCTACTCCGCAAATCCCGACATGGCCCTTCCTCCTAAATCCGACGCCGACACGCCGTCCGCCGCTTCTGCGGCCGAAAAGAAAACCCGCCGACTCGGCGCCCGCACCCGCACGGCAAAACCTGCCGCCGCCAAGCCGGCCAAAACCGAGAAGCCGGCCAAACCTGCGCGCCCGATCCGGGCGCGCCGAGGCGCGGCCAAGGTGGAAACGCCCGACGCACCCGCGACGCGTGAGATGAATTTTGCCGCCGAGCACGCGCCGGCGGCCCCGGCCGAGCGTCCGGTTTTTGTCCCCCGCGAGCAATCCCCCGCGTCCGCGCCGGAATACCGGCCCGAGCCGCGCGAGGCACCGGCCCCCGCTCCCGAGGCACATCGTGAGTTTCACGGCGAACCCCGTGCTCCGGCCGAAGCCAGTCGCGACGATTCCCGCTCCGATGTTGCGCCTGCGTCAGCTCCGCCCTCCGAAACCCAACCAAGCCAACCGCATCACCAGCCGCATCCGCAGAACAGCGGCGGCGGTGGTGGCGGGCGACCGGAATGGCAGGGCCAGCACGGCGGCCAAGGTGGTGGCGGCGGCCAGGATCGCGGCGATCGTGGTTTTTGGAAGCACGGCAAGCGCAAGCGTGGTCGCCACGGTGGCGGTCAGTGGCAGCCCGGCGGCGGTGGTGGCGGTGGCCACGGCGCACAGGGCGGGCATGGGGGTCGCGAGCAGCTCCCCCCGCAGCTTCCCCCGCCGAGCAATACACCTGTGTTCGGCGACCTGCCGAATCCGTCCCGCTTCAACGATTTGGGGGCGCTCGATGCGCTCGCGGCCGAACTTGCTGCCGGCACCGGCGAAGCGATCGCACTCCATGAGGTTTACGCGAAGACGCTCGTGGAACTCACCGCGTTTGCCCGCCAGCTCGGCGTGAAATTCGACGGCGCGCCCCCCAAGCGCCAGCTCCTCACGGAAATCTTCAAGTTTGCCGCTACCGAGAAGCGCCCGGTCCGCGATGTCGGCCACATCGATCAAAATGATCGCGGACACTTCATCGTGCATGAGCACGTGAACTACCGGCTCTATCCCGAGGACGCCTACCTGCCGGATTCGCTGGTGAAACGCTACGGACTTAAGCGCGGACACCGCGTCGAGGTATTGATCCAGCCGCCGTTGGAAGGTGAGCGCTGCCCGTCCGCCGTCCGGGTCGATCGCGTGCAGGGACTCGATCCGCAGGCGATTGCCAACGTCACTCCCTTCGAGGAACTCGTTCCGTATTATCCGCTGAAACGCATCCTCCTCGAAGACCCCGAGGTCGTGAAGGACATGTCGATGCGCGCCGTCGACATCCTCACCCCGATTGGATTTGGCCAGCGCGGTTTGATTGTCGCGCCGCCGCGCACGGGCAAAACCGTCCTCCTCCAGAACATCGCCAACTCGGTTTCGGCGAATTTCCCCGAGGTAAAACTGATCCTCCTGCTCATCGACGAGCGGCCTGAGGAAGTCACCGACTTCAAGCGCCACACCAAGGGCGAGGTTGTCTCCTCGACTTTCGACGAGACTCCCGAAAGCCATGTGCATTGCGCCGAGATGGTCATCGAGATCGCGCGCCGCCGCATCGAGCAGGGCGAGCACGTTGTCATCCTCCTCGACTCGATTACGCGCCTGGCGCGCGCCTACAACGCCCTCGCCGGTAACCAAGGCAAGACGATGTCCGGCGGCCTTGAGTCCAACGCGCTGCAAAAGCCCAAGCGCTTCTTCGGCTCCGCCCGCAACATCGAGGGCGGCGGCAGCCTCACGATTATCGCGAGCGCGCTGATCGACACGGGCAGCCGCATGGACGAAATCATCTTTGAGGAATTCAAGGGGACGGGTAACTCCGAACTTCACCTTGATCGCGGTCTCGTCGAGCGCCGCATCTTCCCCGCGATCAACATCGATCGCTCCGGCACCCGCAAAGAGGAGCTCATCTATCACCCCGAGGAACTCCAGCGCATCTACGGCCTGCGCCGAGCGATGCAGGGCCTCGGCCCGATCGAGTCGATGGAGATGCTCATCACCCGCTTGAAGAAAACAAAATCGAATGCTGAGTTCCTGATGAGCCTCGCCCCGAAGTGACGCCGACGACGCCCCAATCTACCTCTACCGCTGCGGACGACTTCGTCATCCAGCTCGCGCTCGATCGCGGGCTGTTGCAGTCGGCCCAAGTCGATGCCGCCCGCGCCATCGCGGCCCTTCATGCCGATGACGCCACGCCGGCCCCGCGGCTCGTGGAGCTCCTGGTCCAACAAGGCGTGGTCTCGTCGCGCGGCGTCGCGGAATTGCTGGCCGCGGAGTTTGGCATGCCGATGGCCCCCGACTTCACGAATTTGCGCATTACGGGTGAAACGCTGGAGATGATTCCCCGGGCCGTCGCCGCCAAGCATCGGCTGGTGCCCATTTCCCGCGAGAGCAACCGGCTCCGCATCGCGATCTCGGACCCGTTCGATACCGATGGCATCGATGCCCTCGGCTACATCGTCAAGCTGCCGCTCGAGACGATGATCGCCACGCCCGAGGACATCCTGTCCGCGATCGATCGGTTCTACGGCAAGGAGGGCGGGTCGATCGACGATCTGCTGAACAACCTTACGGTCAAGGCTCCGGAAGGGGAAGGTGCCGCCGTCACGACCGAACCCGGCGCCGGGACCGATCCGGCCGCCACCGAGGCGGATGCTCCGATCATCAAGCTGGTGCACCAGATCATCCTGGAGGCGATTCAGCGGCGAGCGTCGGACATTCACATCGAACCGCTCGAAAAGCGCTTTCGCGTCCGCTACCGCATCGACGGCGTGTTGATCGAGGTCGAGAACCCGCCGAAGCGGCTGCAGCTTTCAATCATTTCCCGGTTGAAGATTATGGCGAACATCAGCATCGCCGAGAAACGCATTCCGCAGGACGGCCGGATTCAAATCGCCGCCGGCGGCAAGCAGCTTGACCTGCGCGTGTCGTCGCTGCCGACCGCGCACGGCGAGAGCATCGTGATGCGCATTCTCGACAAGGAAGGGCTCACGCTGGGGTTGCCGGAACTTGGTTTCCTCAGCGACGACGCCGCGACTTTCGAGAAACTGATTCAGCTGCCCGATGGCATTCTGTTGGTCACGGGTCCGACGGGCTCGGGCAAGACGACGACGCTCTACGGCTGCCTGCATTTCATCAACAAGCCCGATCGGAAAATAATCACGGTCGAGGATCCGGTGGAATACCAATTGAACGGCATAAACCAGGTCCCCGTGCGGCACGATGTCGGCATGACTTTCGCGACTGCGCTGCGCGCGATGCTCCGGCAGGCGCCCAATGTCGTGATGGTCGGCGAAATTCGCGACCTCGAGACCGCCGAGATTGCGATCAACGCGTCGCTCACGGGCCACATGGTTTTCTCGACGTTGCACACCAACGATGCGCCGGGCGCCGTTACGCGCCTGATCGACATCGGGGTGAAGCCGTTTCTCGTCTCCACCTCGCTGCGCGCGATCATGGCCCAGCGGCTCGTGCGCAAAATCTGCAAGCACTGCAAGCGGGCCTACGTGCCGGATGCGAAGGAAATGCGTTCGCTCAACATCAATCCCGCGCAGGCGGCGAGCGCGACCTTTGCGAAGGGCGATGGCTGCGCGAGCTGCAACGCCACCGGCTACCGCGGCCGCATGGGCATCTTCGAGATTTTTGTCATCAACGAGGAAGTTCAAAAGATGATCTACGAGCACGTGGGCACCGCCAAGCTCCGTGAACGTGCCCGCTCGCTGGGGATGCGCACGATGCGCGAGGATGGCGCCCGCAAGGTCACCTCCGGGCTTACGACCATCGACGAAGTCGTTTCAATTACGGTCGGCGACGCCAGCTAATGAATTCCCCATGAAATTTGCCCCTCGTTGGTCTCGGTCTTCGCCCCGGTCGGCCGCCCCTAGGAGCATTCCAGCATGAGCTACGACATGAATGATTTGCTCGACCTCATGGTCGATCAGGGCGCCTCGGATCTTCACCTGCAGGTCGGGCAACCGCCCACGCTGCGCATCAGCGGCAGCATGGCGCCGATCGACGGGCCTCCGCTCAAGCCCGAGGACACGGAGAAGCTGATGCTCGCCATCACGCCGGACGCCCATGTGGCGAACACGAAGCTCAACGGCGGCACCGATTTTGGCTTCGCCTTCGCGGAGAAAGCGCGCTTCCGCGTCTCCGTCATGCGCACGAAGGCGAACTACGGGATCGTGCTTCGGCAAATCCCGCTAAAAATGTTCGGCCTGCGGGACATCGGGCTGCCCGACAAGATTCGCGAACTCCTCTACCGGCCGCGCGGCCTGATTCTCGTCACGGGCCCGACCGGGTCCGGCAAGTCGACGACGCTCGCCGCGATGATCAACTACATCAACGAGGCGCGTGACGGCCACATCATCACCATCGAGGACCCGATCGAGTATTATCACGATCACAAGCGATGCGTCGTCACGCAGCGCGAGGTGCACGCGGATGTGCCGAGTTTCTCCGAGGCGTTGCGCCGCGCGCTGCGCCAGGACCCGGACGTTATCATGGTGGGTGAAATGCGCGACCTCGAAACCATCGAGGCGGCAATCACGGCGGCCGAGACCGGGCACTTGGTCTTCGGCACGCTCCACACCAACAGCGCCGCGAAGACCGTGGACCGCATCGTCGATGCCTTCCCGGCGAACATGAAGGACATGATTCGCACCCAGCTTGCCTCATCGCTGGTGGCGGTCATTTCCCAGGCGCTCTGCAAGAAGGTCGGCGGCGGCCGCATCGCCGCCTACGAGATCATGGTGACGACGACTTCCATCGGCGCGCTGATTCGTGAGAACAAAACCTTCCGGATTCCGTCCGACATCCAGACTGGCGCCAACCTCGGCATGATCACCCTCGACACCCATCTCATGAGCCTCGTGAACCGCGAACTCGTTTCCCCCGACGAGGCGCTCGAAAAGGCGCAGGACTCAAACCTCATGCGTGAAAAATTCCTCCAACTCGGCCTGAAGCTCCGCGATATCTGAGGTCGCGGCGGAGATGTTCCCCTCCGCCGCCGGCCGATTTCCCTCCGCATGTTTCCCAGCCACAGTCACGCGATCTACGATTTTCTTAAGGAGCAGCGCCTTGTCGCGCCTGGCCAGCTCGACGAGCTGAACGAGGAGCACAAGGCCACGGGCAAGCCTCTTGCCGACGTGGTGGTTGATCTCGGGGTGGTCGAAAAGGAAGTGCTGCTGCGGCGGATTGCCGAGCAGCTCGGCTACGACTACTTGAGCGAAGTCCCGACGCAGTATCCCGGCGAGGCCATCGCGGCGCTGACCGGCAAGCTCGCGCGCGACTATGGCGTGATGCCACTGCAGGCCGACGATAAGAACATCGATCTCCTGGTCGCGGATCCGTTTAACACCCACGCCGTCGACGACCTGACTTTCGCCCTCGATCGTAACGTGCGGCTGTTCTTCGCCGACCCCGACAAGGTCGAGGTGCAGATCAAGCAGCACTACGGCGAGGATGAGGAGAGCATCGACGACCTGCTGGAGGAAATCAGTTCCGGGAAAGTTGCGCCCGACACCGGCGCCGGACGGGAGCTTTCCGAGCGCGACATCGAGTCGATGGCGGAGCAGACCCCCATCATCAAGTTCGTGAACCTCGTCGTGGGCCAGGCGATCCGCGACAAAGCGAGCGACATCCATTTCGAACCGTTCGAGCACGAGTTCAAGATTCGCTACCGCATCGACGGCGCGCTTTACGAGATGGCGCCGCCGCCCAAGCAGCTCGCGCTGCCCATCATCTCGCGCATCAAGGTGCTCGCCTCGCTGAACATCGCGGAGCGGCGCGTGCCGCAGGACGGCCGCATTAAGATCAACATCGGCGGGCGGCAGGTGGACCTGCGCGTCTCGACCCTCCCGACGCAGTTTGGCGAGAGCGTGGTGCTCCGCGTGCTCGATCAAGCGGCGGTGCGGCTCGACATCTCCCAGCTCGGCATGCCCGAGGATGTGATCGATGGCATCCAGGAAATCGTGCGGCGGCCCAACGGCATTTTCATCGTGACGGGGCCGACCGGTTCCGGCAAGACGACCACGCTCTACAGCGGTCTGCGCATCGTAAACACCGTCGATTTGAAGATCCTCACCGCCGAGGACCCGGTGGAATACGAAATCGAGGGCATCATGCAGGTGCCGGTAAACCCGCTCGTCGGCCTGACGTTTGCCGCGGCGCTCCGCTCGTTCCTCCGCCAAGATCCCGACGTCATCATGCTCGGCGAAATCCGCGATCTGGAAACCGCGCAGATTGCGATTCAGGCGTCGCTCACCGGTCATTTGGTGCTCTCCACGCTGCACACGAATGATTCGGCGGGCGCGGTCACCCGGCTGGTGGACATGGGGGTGGAACCGTTTCTCATCGCATCGTCGCTCGAGGCCGTCCTGGCGCAGCGGCTGGTGCGCCGCGTGTGCGCGCAGTGCCGCACGGCCTACCTTCCGCCCGCCGACTTGCTCGCCCAGTTGCGCATCGCGAAGGAAAGCATCGGCAGCCGGCAGTTTTTCTATGGCAAGGGCTGCCCCACGTGCAGCCAGTCCGGTTACAAGGGCCGCCTCGGCATCTACGAGTGGCTGCGCATGAGCGACGCGATCCGCGACCTCGTCACGGAGCGCGCGCCGACCTTGGTCATTCGGCAGAAGGCCATTGAGCAGGGGATGCGCACCTTGCGCGACGACGGCCTGCGTGCCATTTTCGACGGCCACACTTCCATCGAGGAAGTGGTGAAATACACCTGACGTCGCGCCCCGCCGCCTTCTCCCCATGGCCAAACTTTCCGTCCGCCCAGCCGATGCCCCGGCCGCCAAACCCGCGACTTTTGCCGCCAAGGCCCCCGGCAAGGGACCGCAGATGACGTTTCAGACGGGCGCGCCACCGCGGCGAAAGAAAGCCATCACGTTTGGCGCGCCGATCAACGCGAAGGGGCAGGCCGTGTTCACGCGCCAGCTGGCCACGCTCGTGAAGGCGGGCATGCCGATCATGCGCAGCCTTGAGGTGTTGGGCCGGCAGGAAAAGCGCCCGGCCTTTAAGGCGGTTATCGATGACTGCGTGGAGACGATTCGTTCCGGCGGTAATTTTTCGGACGGTCTTTCGGCCCATCCCAAGGCCTTCGATCGGCTCTATGTGAACATGGTGAAAGCCGGCGAAGCGGGCGGGGTCTTGCAGACCGTGCTCGAACGCCTCGCGGTCTTCACGGAGAAGTCCGTGAAGGTGAAACAAAAGATCGTCGCGGCGATGGTTTATCCCGCGATCATCAGCTGCGTGGCGGGCGGCATCATGATGATTCTGATGATTTTTGTCGTGCCGAAGTTTCAGGAGGTTTTTTTCACCATGCTGAAGGGCAAGCCGCTGCCGTGGCTGACCTCGGTGGTCGTAGGCGTGGCCGATGCGATGCGCACCAACATCCTGATGGTGCTGCTGGCCATCACGGTCGTGGTCGTGGCGTTTTGGCTGTTCAAAAAATCCACGTTTGGCACCAAGGTGCTGCATTGGCTGTTGCTCAAGATTCCCGTCCTCGGCGACCTGTTTCTCCGCGCGGCCATTGCGCGGTTCACGCGCACCTTCGGCACGTTGCTGGCCTCGGGTGTCCCGATTCTGCAGGCGCTCATCATTACGCGTGACACGAGCGGCAATGTCCACATCGCGAACGCGATTAACGTCGTGCATGATCGGGTGAAAGAGGGCGACAATGTCGCCAAGCCGCTGGAGTCCACGAACATTTTCCCCGGCATGGTCACCAGTATGATCGAGGTCGGGGAGGAGACGGGCGCGTTGCCCGAAATGCTGGTGCGGATCGCGGACAACTACGACGAGGAGGTGGATAACGCCGTCGAGGCGCTGACGTCTATCATCGAGCCGGTGATGATCGTATTCATGGCGGTCGGCGTCGGCATCATTGTCATCGCGATGTTCATGCCGATGGTCGAACTCATCAAGAGCCTGAGCGCGTGAATAGGGCGGGTCAGCGACCCGCCCGAGTTCAATCACGTAATTCGCGCCGGAGGTTCGGGCAATTTTCGGGTCAGTAGTTGGGAGCTGAGGCCGGGCAGGCGTTCGGAGAATTCGTTAGTCCCATCGGCCTGGCGGAGAGCGCGCTGCACCATGCCCATCTTTGCATCGAGATTGTCGATCATGGAGACGAAGACGGCCTCGGGCGTCGCGGCGTAAACCGCCGCGCCCCACTCGGGTTCGCCTTGATGCGAAAGAATAATGTGTTCGAGGCGCTCGAGGCGGTCGGGGTCGAGCTTGGCCTTGATCCCATGTTTGCGCGCGAGTTGGTAACCGAGGACGACATGGCCCTGCAAAATGCCGCGGCGGCTGCGTTTCGTGGCGAGCGTGCCCTCGTATTCAATGGCCTTGCCGGTGTCGTGCAGGAGGATGCCGGCCAGCGCGAGATCCCCATCGACCTCGGAGTAGAGCGGCAGCAGCGCACGGCAGGCCCGCGCCATGTGGATGGTGTGCTCCAGCAGGCCGTGGCGATAGGCATGATGCATCGCGACGGCGGCGGGCGACCAGCGAAAGATCTCGCCAATCTCCTCAAAGACGCCGCGCACCGTCATGCGCAATTCGTCGAGTGCCAGGGCGTCGATGAACGCCTGAAATTCCGTCCAGAGCGCCTGATGATCCTCGGGCGGAGTTTCGATGAGGGTGTCGAGCACGCCGGGCGCGGCGAGTTCGGTCTCGGCCAGCGCGGTGGCTTTCGCGAGGCGGGGCGAAAGACGGCCTTGGTAGAACTCGACCTTGCCCTCGATGCGCACCACCGCGCCTTCGCCGCCGGCCTTGAGCGCCTCGAAGACCGGGCTGTCGTTGAAAACGGTGCAGGTGAACGAGCCGCTGCGGTCGCCGAGTTCGAGGCTGAAAAACGTGTTGCCGTTCGAGGCGGTTTTCGCGGCAAGTTTTTTCACCACGAGCACGCTCGTGAAGGGCCGGCCGTGCGCCGCGGGATCGAGGGCCTTGAGATCGCGGACAATGAGTCGGGGCAGTTCTTCGGGCATGGTCGGTGGGCGTTGGAGAGGAAGCTACCTCAGGTGGCGGGAGTGCCGTAGTTTTTCACGAGCTGCGTGTAGCTGCGAAAGAAAGGGTGGGCGACATCGCGGAGCATCGCGTAGAACACCGTCTCAGACGGTAGCACATGCGCGCCGGCACGGGCGAGGGCGGCAAGGCAAGCGTGGGCGTCGTCGGGCCGGCGCGCGCCGACGGCGTCGCTGAGAATGGTCACCTGAATGTCC
>JBDSGI010000216.1:0-3238 GCA_039919035.1 Opitutaceae bacterium | reverse complement strand
GCACTCGCGTTGGAAGCCGCCACCGTCACGCGAGCAGATAGACGACGATGCTCGCGGCCGTCAGCAAACCGGGGAGCAGGAGCGCGCCGGGATTGCGCCGGGTGAAGACGGGATCGAGCGCGCCGTCGGCCGGCACGCGAAAAAGTTCGCGGAGAAAATACGCGGCCATCGCGATATTGCCGAGCGCGATGATCGCGACGAACCACAGGATGCGCGCGGCGAGCGTCTGCTCCTTCCAAGCGACCCACACGTAGAACGCGATGAAGGCCCAGTAGGCATCGAATAGGGTGGCGATGAACCACGGGTGGGTGAGGACATCGCGGGGGATGGCGAAGAGCGGCGTGTGCAGGCTCGCCCAAGACGTGACCGCGAGCATCGAGGCAATGACGATGCTGAAGAGGACGCGGAGTAGGAGGATCATTTTGGAAGCAGCGAGCAGTGAAAAGCGGGTAGTGAGTAGGACGAATCACGGCGGTGCGGATGCTCGCCCTCCGCTGTTCACTACCCGCTACTGCAACGAAAGATTGTTCGCCCGCGTGTGGAGCGTGTGAACGACGGAAATGTTGCGCAGCGCGAAGGCGGCCTCGCAGTAGCAGAGGTAGTAGTTCCACTTGCGCACAAAGCGATCGTCAAACCCCAGGGCGCGCACTTGATCGAGTTTGGCGTCGAAGCGTTCCCGCCAGAGGCGCAGCGTGCGTGCGTAGTCGGGGCCGAAGTCGTCCATGGCGTGCAGCGTAAAACCGCCCGCGCGGACGAGCAGGTCGTTCAGGCGATTGGGCGAGAGCAGGAGCGAGCCGGGGAAAATGTGCTTCTGGATAAAATCCACGCCGCGGCGGAACTGGCCGTAGCGCGCATCGGGGCAAGTGATGAATTGCAGCGCGAGCAAGCCCTCGGGTTTGAGCAAACGCGAGACGACCTCGGCAAACACCGCCTGATATTTGTGGCCGAGCGCCTCGACCATTTCGATCGAGACGATCTTGTCGTAGGCGCCGCGGATGTCGCGAAAGTCGCAGAGCTGGACCTCCACGCGGTCGGCGAGCTTGGCGTCGCGCACGCGGCTGCGCGCGAGTTCGAATTGCTGGCGCGAGATCGTGACGGTGGTGATGTGACAGCCGTAGGTGCGCGCGGCATGGAGCGACCAGCCGCCCCACCCAGTGCCGATCTCAAGGACGCGGTCGCTCGGCTTGAGCCGAAGCTGGCGGCAGAGGGCGTCGTTCTTCTCGAGTTGCGCGGCCTCGAGCGGGAGTTCCGGCGCGTGCGCCGGCCACTTGGCGGCGGAATACATCATGCTCGGGTCGAGCCAGAGCGCGAAAAAGTCGTTGGAGAGATCGTAGTGCTCGGCGATGTTGCGACGGGCGATGGCGCGGGTGTTGGGGCGCAGCAGGTGGCCGAGGCGATTAAGGAATCGCAGGACGTTGAGCGTGGCGCCGCGACTCGAGCCAGAGAGGGTGGGCGCCGAATCGACGTTGAGAATGAAGAAGGCGATGACCGCCGGGAGGTCGGGGGTCTCCCAGTCACCGTCGATGAAGGACTCGGCGAACCCGATGTCACCGGACCAAAAGCATTTTTTGAAGAACGCCTCGCGCCGCACGCGAATGAGGGCGGGCTGGTTGAGGCCGAGGGGCAGCGGGCGGGCCAGCGGTTCGCCCCCGATCTCGCGGGACACTCCGCCGGCGAGTTCAATCGTGAGCCGGCCCCGCCGCATCGCGGCGAAGGCGTCGAGCACGGGTCGTCGCCAAGGCGATGCCGGGCGGACCGGGGCGAGGTGAGCGGGGAGAGTGGTGGTGGCGCTGGGAAACGGGCTCATGCGACGTCGGAGGGCTGGAGGGAATGGTGGGGACGGTAGAGGTCGCTCTGGGCTTCGGGGCGCGCCGCTTTGGCGAACCAGGGCACGCGTTTCAACCATAAGCGCAGAGCGTGCCAGTGAATGAGCGCGATGATGCGCAGCGTAAGCGCGGGATACTTCAAGGTGAACCACGCGAGGCGGCCGGTGGTGAGCTCGCGGCGGGGACCGGTGAGGGTGGTCGTGAGCGTGCGTGTCTCGCCGACGTAGTCGTCGATCTGGATCGAGAGGCGTTCGCCGGGGGCGCGGAGGGTGAAATCGAAGGCGACATCGACGTCTGAGAAGGGCGAGACGTAGAAATTTTTCGGCATGCGCACGCGGAACTCACCACGCGCGGCGGCCTGCGTGTCCGGCCCGAGAAAGAAGGGCTTCATCTCGCGAAAGGTATTGGTGACCTCGGCGAGGGCGCAGGCCGGCGCGCCATGGCGGTCGTAGCAGAAGTAGAGCGAGATGGGATTGAAGAGATACCCGAGCACGCGCGGGAGCGTGACGAGCACCACGCGCCCTCCGGCGAGATCGACGCCGTGCGTGGCGGCGAGGGTGATGACGCGCGATTTCAGATTTTGGACTTTGGGCTGCGGGTTCGCCGGCGAGGTGGCGGTGGAGTTGTGCAGGGGTTCGCCGGTTGGTAGGAAATCGCGGTCGCGAAACGAGTAGAGATTTCGGCGATTGAACGAAAACAGGGCGTGGCGGCGGCTCAGCGTCTCCAACTCGTCGAGATTGATGGCGAAAAGGAAGATGCGGTAGAGGAAACGGTGCCCGCGCGGCGCGAATCGCGCGTGCATGACATGACACTCGTAGAGACAGGAATTCATGAGGAGCCGCTAGGCAAAATTGTTACGCTCCAATGGGGGGGGTGGATGCCGCGCAAGCGCGATTCCCAACCCAACCTCGCCCTGCCTTCGGGCGCAAGCCTCAGGGCTGCGCGGCGAGCACCGGAACCGACGGCGGGGAAGTCCAAGGATCACGCCCGAGGAGTAGCTCGCTCAGGCGGACGGCGCTGAGGAGGCCGTCCTCGTGGAAGCCGTAGCGCTGCCAGGCGCCGGCGAAAAAGGTCTCGGTGCCCCCCATCGCCGCGGCGTTGAGCGCGGGAATTTCCGCCTGCGCGCGGACGGCGCCGAGGCTGAAGAGGGGATGCTCGTAGTCGATGCGGCGGAGCACGCGGGCGGGATTTACGGCTTCGGGGCGGTTGATGGAGACGAAATAGTTTTCGCGATCAGAGACGCCTTGAAGGGAATTCATCCAGTAATGCGTGGCGGTGGAGAGGAGGCCGGCGGCATCGCGCGCGATCTCATAGTTCCAACTCGACCACGCGAGGCGCGTGCGGGGCATCACGGACGCGTCGGTGTGGACGGTGGCGATGTTGGGCTGGTAGTGGAATTCGCGGAGGAGCCG
>JBDSGI010000215.1:0-2982 GCA_039919035.1 Opitutaceae bacterium | reverse complement strand
ATCGACGCAAAGCGCATCTACGTCGCCGGACTTTCGGGCGGGGCGCGCGTGGCGTGTCAGATTGCGTTGTTTGGGCTGGCGCAGGGCGTGATCGCGTGTAGCGCGGCCTTCTCCGGCACCGAAGTGCCGGGCAAGGTGCCGTTTCTTTTCTTCGGCACGGCGGGCGTGACGGATTTCAACTACCGCGAGTTGAAGCGCGTCGACCGCGAACTCGATGATCGCAAGGCGGCGCATCGCGTGGTGATTTTCGACGGCGGCCACGAATGGCTGCCGCCCCAGCTCGCGCTGGAAGCACTCGCGTGGATCGAGTTGCAGACGATGAAACGCGGCACGCGCGAGAAAGACGCGGCCTGGGTGGCGGCGCAATTTGACGCGCGCCGCGCCAGTGTGCCCGAAGCGCCGGCGACCGAGCGACTCCGCGCCCTGACATCGCTCGCGGTCGATTTCAAAGGCCTCGCGGACATCGCGGCGGTGGAAAAAGAAGTCGCCGCGCTCGCCGCCTCGCGCGAGGTGCGGGACGCGCTCAAAGCCGAGCGGACGGCGGAGCGCGCGGAAGAATCGCTGTTGGAAAATCTGATGGCGGCCGTCAGCGACGGCTTCGTGAGTTCCGCGCGCAAGACGGCGGGCGAGTTGCAGACCAAAGCCAAATCGGCGGCCGACCCGGCGGAGCGAGCGCGGGCGATGCGGGTGTTGCAGAGCGTCGCGACTTTCTGCGCGGAGACCGCGCGCGCCGCGCTGCGCGAGAACGACTATGAAACCGCAGTCCCGCTGCTGGAGATGGGCACGGTGCTCCGCCCGGACCGGCCGCAGGGCTACGTCGAGCTGGCGCGCGCGCGAGCGCGGCTGGGCGACAAAAAGCCGGCGATCGCGGCCCTGGAGGCGGCCGTCGCGGCAGGTTTTAAAGACGTGGCGCGGTTGGAGCAGGAAAAAGATTTCGATAAGCTGCGGCAGGAGCCGGCTTTCGCGGCGCTGTTGGCGCGGCTGAAAACGGGCGGTTAACCACGCGGTGCAAAACAGCGTGCGGGCCACGTCGTGGATTGACCGTGCGACCCGCGCCCAGTTTCTTTTCGGGCAATGGCACTCACCCTTGTCGTCCTCGCAGCGGGCATGGGCTCGCGTTACGGTGGCTTGAAACAGATCGATCCGGTCGGGCCGGGTGGCGAAACCGTGCTCGACTACGCCGTCTTCGACGCGCTGCGAGCTGGCTTCACCCGCGTGGTCTTTGTGATTCGGCGCGATTTCGAGGCGCTCTTCCGGGAAAAAATCGGCGCGCGTTACGCGGGTCGCGTGACGGTGGACTACGTTTTCCAAGCGCTGGATCTGCTGCCGCCGACCTATTCGCCGCCGCCCGGCCGCGAAAAACCGTGGGGCACGGGCCACGCCGTGTGGTGTTGCCGCGACGCGGTCCGTGAAAACTTCGCCGTGATTAACGCGGATGATTTCTACGGCGCCGATTCCTTCGTCCAGCTGGCCAAATTCCTGCAACGTGAGCCGGCGCGCAACGCGGCGCCCGAGTTTGCGATGGTGGGGTTCCGGCTGGCCAACACGCTCTCCGAGCACGGCGCGGTTTCCCGTGGTGTCGCCATGCTGGGCGGCGAGGACGACGAGCTGCGCTCCATCGTCGAACAGACCGGAATCGCGGCGGCCGACGTGGGGCGCGACCGCATGTATTCCGGCGACGAAATCGTCTCGATGAACTGCTGGGGTTTCACGCCCGCGCTTTTCCCCGGGTTGGACACCCAGTTCAGGGATTTTCTGGCCGAGCAGGCAATCGGGCCCAAGGCGGAGTTTTATCTGCCCGCCGGCGTTTCCGCGATGATCGGCCTCGATCAGGCCAAGGTGAAAATTTTGCCGACGGACAGCACGTGGTTCGGCATCACCTATCGCGAAGACAAGCCCCGGGTGCAGGCCGCGATCGCGCAGTTGGTGCAGGCGGGCAAATATCCGGAGCGGCTCTGGGGCTGAGGCGAGCCGGCCGCCAGAATCAGCGTTGATTAGCGGGGGAGGGCGTTCCCAGATTCGGCCATGCGCTTCTCTCGCCCCGACGCGGATGTCTTTCTGCCAGAAATTTCAGCCGGTCTCACGCCTGCCGCCGCGCTGGCGCGCACCACGCACCTGTGCGTGATCGCGCACCAGGACGACATCGAGATTAACGCTTACCCCGCCGTCGCCGAGTGCTACGGGCGCAGCGACCGATTTTTCACCGGCGTCGTCATGACCCACGGCGCGGGCTCGGCGCGCACGGGAAAATACGGCCACGTGACGGATGCGCAGATGCAGGAGATCCGGAAAGAGGAGCAGCGCGCCGCCGCCCGCCTCGGAAAATACAATCTCCAGCTGCAACTCTCGCACCCCAGCGCCGACGTGAAGAAGCCGGGCAATGCCGCCGTGGCGGCCGATCTCGCCGCCATCTTCGGCGGGTGCGGTCCGGCGCTGGAGGTGGTTTATCTTCACCAACCGGCGGACAAACACGACACGCACGTCGCGTGCTTCCTGCGCTGCATCGAAGCTATGCGCGGGCTGCCGCGCGACCGCCGTCCGCGCCGCGTGCTCGGCGTCGAGGGCTGGCGCGATCTCGACTGGCTGGCCGACACCGACAAAGTCGCAATGGACGCCAGCGCGAGTCCCGCGCTCGCGGAAAAACTCGTCGCGATCTTCGACTCCCAGATCGCCGGCGGCAAACGCTACGACCTCGCCGCCATGGGCCGCCGCCTCGCCAACGCCACCTTCTTCGCCTCGCACGCGACCGACACGACCCACGCCGTCTCCTTCGCGATGGAACTCACTCCGCTGGTCAACGACGACAAGCTGAGCGTCCGCGACTTCACGCTCGCCCACATCGAAAAACTGCGGGCGGATGTAGCGGGGCGGATCGGAGCACTTCGCTGATTATTCTTGGCCCAAGATCTGCCCCGACGTTCCGCTAAATCCGAAACCGCGAGGATTCGAGAATGGACGACGATATTTTTCAGGAAATCGCCG
>JBDSGI010000214.1:0-5582 GCA_039919035.1 Opitutaceae bacterium | reverse complement strand
TGATGCAGCGGTTGAAACGGCGGTTTCCACGGCTGCGGTTCAGCCTGCGTTCGGGATTTCAGACGCAACTGGAAGACTGGCTGCGCGACGGGCTCATCGACCTCGCGGTGACGGCGGTCGAGGCGCGGCCACCGGTGCGACTGCGCCGGTTGTGCCTGACCGACGTGCCGCTCGTGCTGCTGGTGCCGCGGGTGTCGGGCGTGAAATCAGCGGAGGAGCTGTTCGCGCGCAAACGGATCGCGGAGCCGTTGATTTCGGTGCCGACGAGCGGCCTGGTCTCGCGGAATTTTCAGCGCGGTTTGAAGCAACGCGGCGTGGTGTGGCCGCAGACGATCGAGGCGACCTCGATCGAATTGGTGGCGGACTATGTGGCGAATGGCGACGGCTTCGGCGTGAGCATCGCCATCGCGTCGATCGCGCGGCATCGCCGGATCAAGGCGCTGCCGCTGGCGGGCTTCGATCCCATGACGATCGGGGTGTTGTGGCGGGGCGAGCCGACGCCGCTCGTGCGCGCGACCTGCGAAGCGATGCAGGCCCACGCGCGGGAGACGTGGCCGGAGTGGGCCTGCAAGGACGAGTTGCCCTGAAGGCCGCGCTTACCACCGCATCGTCGCGCTCACGCCGACGCGGCGCGGGTCACCGGCGATGAAGGTCGGGATGCCGAAGGAGCCTCCGGTGTTGCCGGCGTCGATCAGGTATTGCTTGTCGAAGAGATTCTCGGCGCGCGCGGTGACTTCCCATTTGCCCTTGGGCGAGCGCCAACCGATGCGGAGGTTCGCGACGCCGTAGCCGTTTTGACGGAGGCCGTAGGCGAAGGAAGCGTTGTTGTCCTCGAAATAGTGCTGCGACTTGTAGCTCCAGATCGGGGTGACGAAGAACTGGCCGGCGCCTTCGACGGGCAGCGTGTAGGTGCCGCCAAGCGAAAACGTGCGGCGCGGCGTGAGGCGGAAGGTGAAGCCGGCGTATTGTTGGCGCGCGCCGTTGTCGCCGGTGTCATCGAACGTCGCGTCGGTGAACGCGGCGTTGGCGAAAAGGGTGAGATGATTAGTGGCGCGACCCTGAATGCCGGCCTCGAGGCCGCGCCCGGTGGCGTTGCCGGCATCGAGCGTGGTGAAGCGGCCGAGACTTTGCACCGTAGTCTGGAAATGCGAGTAGTCGTAGTGGTAAGCCGAGGCGTTCCACTGCACGCGGCCGCCGGCGAGCGAGCCCTTGAGGCCGGCCTCGTAGTTCATGACGTTTTCCTCGCGGGCGGTCGTGGTGGTCGTGGAATCGAGGAGCAGCGCGCGCGGGCGGTGGCCCCGGGAGACACTGGCGTAGGCGTTGAGCGTTTTGGAAAACTCGTAGCGGCCGACGAGGCGACCATCCCACGAGGAAGAACGTGTGCTGGCTTCGCGTTTGCCGCCCGAGGGTAGAAACGGGTAGCCGGGGATCGAGTTGACGATGAAGCCGAGCGTTTGAAAGGCGGTGTCGTTGGTGACCTCGTAACCGGACGTGAGGTTCTCGTGCGTGTAGCGCAGGCCGGCGGTGAGCTGAAGGTGGTCCGTCGCGCGCCAGGTGCCGTCGGCGAACAGATCGAAGGCACGGGTGCGACCGGATTGCGTGTAGGCGTCCGTGCGCGAGGGGCGCAACGGGGCGCCGGCGAGAGCGGCGAGCGGGCGGAGCACTGCCGGCAGGCCCGGAGTGGCGAACCCGGCGAACGCCGCGGGCAGCGCAGCCTGCGGCACGAAGGGGTTGGCGGGGGGGACGAAAACGTTGGCGAAAGCCACCGGCAGACCGGCACCGATCAGGCCGTCGCGGAACGAGCCGGCGAGAAACGGCCAGAGCTGGCGCTCGTCTTGGTAAAACGGGACGCGCGAGACGCCGCGTTCGCTGAGCCAGCTGGCGCCGGCGAAACCGGTGAAGCGGCCGCCGTCATTCACGTTCACGCGCAGCTCCTGGCTGAACTGCCGGCCGCGCGAGTCCTCGGCGAATTCGAGCAGCGGGAGGCGCGAGCCGTCGGCGTCGAAGTTCTCGTAGGAGTCGTATTGCCGCCAGCCGGTCGTGCTGGTGAGCGAGACGTTCTTGTTGATCTCGTGCGCGACGATGGCGGTCACGCCGCCGACCGTGCGGTCGATGCCGAGCTGGCTGCCGCGAGTGAGTTCGGCGGCGGCAAACGGGCTCGTGCTCCCGCGCGAGTTCGGAATCACGCCGCTGACGAAGGCAACGCCGGGCGGCGTGTCGTGCTGCCAATTAACGATGATGTCGGCGGTCGTCCCTGGCATGAGCTTCCAGTTGAGTGCACCGCGCAGCGCGAGGGTCCTCTTGCCGTTCAGCTGCGAGCCGTCGACGAGGTTGTCGATGGTGCCGTCGTTTTCGCGGTAGGCGAACGCGAAGCGCGCGGCGAGCTGGTCCTTGGCAAGGATGGTGTTGGCGTATCCCGAGGCGCGGCGATCCGCGTAATCGCCGAATCCGAGGGTGAGCTCTCCCGAGTCTTCGTGTTTCGCTTTGTTTTGCACGAGCGAGAGGGCGCCAATCTCGGCGCCGCGACCGAAGAGCGTGCCCTGCGGGCCCTTCAATATCTCGACGCGCTCGAGGTCGAACAGCTCGACGACGCTGGCGCGCGAGCGGCTGATCGAGACGCCGTCTTGGAAAATCGAGACGCGGCTCTCGGCACGCGGATCGCCGCTATCGGTCGTGATCCCGCGGAGGTTGATGCCGGGATTGTTCGGCGACTGCTCTTGGATGAAGAGCCCGGGCACGAGCGGTGCGAGGCTCTTGTAGTCGGAGACGCCGGCGCGCTCAAGGAACGAGCCGGTGTAAACGGTGATGGGCACGGGGACGTCGGACACGGTCTCGATGCGCTTCTGCGCGGAGACGGTGAACGACTCGAGCTGGACGATGCCTTGCGCGAAAAGCGAGGCGGGGAGCAGGGCGGCGAGGGCCGCGCGGCGGAGGACGGAGCTGGAGCGGGGGGTAGTTTTCATGAGGACAAAATTTTGACGTTGGCTGGGGTGCGCGCGTTGGCGCGAGGGTCGGGGGCACAGGTCCCACGGCAGTTCGCGGCGTGCGCGGCATCGTGGCGGCGCGGGCATTGGGTGCAAGCGCTGGTGCGGATAGCAGCGACGGTGGCGGGTCGCACCGGCGCGTATTCGGCGAGCCACGCGGGGCCGGGGCCCTCGCCGCGGTTGGACGTGTCTTTCCGGTGGCTGATGCCGGTGGCGCGCTCGATGAGCGCCTCAGCGTGATTCCAGAACCGGATTTTTTCCAGCACCGGGTTCAGCAGGTTCGTGATGGGACAGTAGAACGTGTTCTTCGGATCCGAGTGGTGGATGGCGTGCTGGCGCGGCGAGAGGAAGATGCCGATGTCTTGGAAGAACGAGACGACCGGGCCGTTTTCCTTGCGCGTCTGGTGCGACCACTTGTGGACTTGGTTGGCGTTAATCGAGACAACCGCGAACAGCCACAGGTGCCACGTCAGGAAGCCGGCCCACGACGCGAGCGCGAGGAGCGGAGCGGCGATCAGCACGATGTCCCACGAACTCTGCCACCACGACAGCTTCGTGAAGAAGCGCGGGAAATGGTGATGGACGATGTTGGGGCGGATCAGGATGGGGCCGACCACGGGAGTGTCGGGCGAGCCGTAGGCGTCTTCGAGCCAGTGGACGACACCGGAGACGAAATCGGCGAGCATTACGACGCCAAGGGCCTGGGCGAAGTTGAGGAAGAGCGAGCGCATGGCTGGATTTGGGTGGGCGTGCCGGACATGAAATCCGGTGCGCCGCCATCGTAGCCGAGAACCCGATGCGAGCGTTAGTCGATAAACTTGATGGCGGGTATTGGTAATAACGATGGCCGTGGCGACAAAGGGGCGCGGAGAAAAAACCGCCTTTGCCATTGTGAGCGCAGCGAAAAATCCACTGGGATCGTCGCTGGGGAAACACGCGATGAGAGTTCTACTCAATTCTTCGCTGCACTCAGAACGACACGTCCTGATGCCGGCGGAGAGCCCTACGCGCTCAGCGGCGGCATAGGGAGGTCGAGCGCGACCGCGATGGCGCGGAGCAGCTCGCCTTCGGCGGGGAGCAATTGTCCGTCGGCGATCACGACGTGCGACGCCGCGACGAGCGTGCGATGCTTGATCGGGAGACTGGCCACCGCGAGCTGGTCGAGCGCGTTGTCCAGCGTCGCGAGCGTAGATGCCGCGGCGGGCACGAACTTGAGTTGGGCCTCGACGAGCTGCAGTTGCGCGGCGCCGGCGGCGAAAGCTTGCGCCGCGCTGGTGGCGTCGGCGGTCGAGGCGTGGGCGAGCGCGGAGAGCACGACGGAAATTTCCGCTGTGACCGCGTTGAACGAGTGAATCTGCACGACGGCCGCACCGGGCTTCTGGCCGAGGGCGAGCGCGCGCGTGAGCATTTTCTGCAACGCGAACTCCAACGGGGAAACGTGTTCGTCGGCGTGGACGAGGTCATCGAGGGTTTCGAGAAACGCGTCGAGCGAGGCGGCGGGGATCTGCCGCAGCGCGGGAAGGGCGATTTGCAGGAGGGGCAGTTTGTGCTCGGAGCGCAGGCGCTGGAGATCGGGCTCTAGGGCGGCGAGTTGGCGGAGGGTTTCGGCTCCGTTCTTCGTGCCGATGAGAGTGCGCTGTTTCGCGCGGACGGCGGGGTCGTCGTCCAGCAGCAGGCCGAAGGCGAGGAGCCGCGCTTCACTCGTCGTCTGCGCGGCGAGGCGCAGGCGGTCGGGTGTGGCGTCGAGGATCGCTTGCGCGCCGGCGATCTGCGCGGGTGTGAGCGAGCCGATGGCGGCGACGGCGTTGGGCGCGGCGGAGGTGGGCAGCGACCGTGGCGGCGCGGGGCGGGCGGGCGCGAGACCGGCGGTGACGAACGACTCCCGTCCGACATCGACGACCTCGGGCGGATCGAACATCTTTCCGTCGAACTGCGGATCGATGGCGCGGATGCGTTCGGCAAGCGGCGGATGCGTGGCCCACAAGCCGCCGAAGTTGGAGCGGAAGCCCTGCGCGAAAAAGAAATGGCCGATGGCCGCGCTCTTGCCCGATTGGAGACTTGAGCCCAGCGCGTAGCCGCCGATCTTTTTTAGCGCGCCGGAAAGCCCGCCGGGATTGCGCGTGAACTGCACGGCGGAGGCGTCGGCGAGAAATTCACGCTGGCGCGATACGGCCGCCTGAATCAGCCGGCCGAAAAAATAGCCGACGTAGCCGACGATGAGGAGGGCGAGGCCCGCCGCGAGCATCGCCACCACGATCCCGCCGCCGTTTTTCTCGCGCGACCGCACGCGCGCGTAGCGCAGGCTCCAAAGAATCCCGCGGCCCGCGAGACCCAGCACAAGGATGCCGAAGATGGTGGCGGCGATGCGGAGGTTGAGCCGCATGTCGCCGTTGAGGATGTGGCTGAACTCGTGCCCGATCACGCCTTGCAGTTCCTCGCGGTTGAGTTTTTCCAACGTCCCGCGCGTGACCGCGACCACCGCGTCGTTGGTCGTGAGCCCGGCGGCAAACGCGTTGATCGCGGGCTCCTCGTCGAGCACATAGACGGCGGGCATCGGCGTGCCGGACGCGATCGACATTTCCTCGACGACGTTGAGCA
>JBDSGI010000213.1:0-7967 GCA_039919035.1 Opitutaceae bacterium | reverse complement strand
CGCTGCGGAAACTCGGCGTCGAGCAGGACACGCTGCTCTGGTTCAACAGTGACAACGGGCCGTCCTGGGTGCACGAGTTGAATTCATCCGGCCCGTTGCGGGGCCAGAAAGGCGATGTCTACGAAGGTGGCATTCGCGTCCCGGCGGCCGTGGTCTGGCCGAACGGTATCAAGGGCGGTCGCGCCGTGAGCGTGCCGGTGGCGGCGGTGGATCTGCTGCCGACGCTGGCTGCGGTCGCCGGAACGGCGCCGACGAAAAAGCTTCCACTCGACGGCGAGAACGTGCTGCCGATTCTGCAAGGCAAGACGACCAGCCGTCGAGGACTGCTCTACTACGACTACCCGGTGCGCGAAGGGTCCGAGACCTGGCGTCCCGGCGAAACGCGACAGGTCGCCGTGATCGATGGGCCGTGGAAGCTGGTCAGCATGGATGGCCGGAAAAGTTTCCAGCTTTACGATCTCGAGCACGACATCGCCGAGAAGACGGACCTGGCGGCGGGTCACGTCGACGAGGTGCGCCGGCTCCAGCAATCCCTCGGCACGTGGACGCAGCAGGTCACCGCCAGCGCGCGCGGTGCCGACTACAAAAAGTAGGGCAGTCGACCTACAAGTTGCGGACGAACGGCGAATTTCCGGACGCTCGGGCCTTGGTTGTCGCGCGATCGAAGTGCGCGGCCGTCCGGTTGCCAACTAATACCGTGACTGCGGCGCGCACCTCGCGCGTCTAACGCAGCGTCGCCGCCGCGGGTTTATAGACTTCGGCGAGCACGCTCACGCGCCAGTTTTCCGAGTCGGCGCGCACCTGTTCAGTGCTGCGGGCCTCGCCCATTTTTTCGATCATCACGGGAATCCACTTGGCCCCGAAGCGCACATGCTGGGTTTCGTCGGCGATGTCGTAGCTCCAGGCCATCGCGCTTACGCTGTCGCCGTGGGCGATGGCATCCTTGAGACCGGCGTGTTTGCCGGGAAACGCGTCCGCCTCCTGCGTCGAAAGCGCGGCATAGCGGTCGAGCGGCGTAAGAGTCTGGCGCATCGCGTAGGCTTTGCTCGAGAGCCCGGCCGCCGCAGCGGTCGTGCCCAAGGCTTCGAGTTTCTTCTCGCCGAAGATGGAGTGCCGCGCCTCGTCCCACATGTGGCGGGCGAGGTCGAAATAGAAATCCCACGGCATGTCGGGCGCCTCGAAGAGAATCGCGGCGCACGAATCAGTGGCCTGCACCTCCTGAAGAAAGTTTACGGCGTGATAGCGCTCGCGATGCGCATAGGAGTTCTCCTTCGGCATCGGGTCCGGGCCAAATTCAAGGTGGCGAAAGCCCCGGGGGAGCACGGAGTCTCCGAGCGGAAGCACGCCGATGCGCCGGCCGATGCGGAGCGGTTCGAAGCCGCGCACCGCGTGCTCGCGCAACGCAGGCGCCAGCAATGCGGAGTGGCGCTCGATGGCTTTCGCGAAGGTGGGATCGGGCGTCTGCGCGGCGTCACGGGCCAATTCAACGAGCGCCGCCTCGGCCCATTTTACCTGCGCAGCGAGTTCATCACGATCGGCCTCAAGAAGGGCGACGCTGGGCTGGTCGTAAATGGTGTCATTGTTCTTCAGGTAGTCGTCGATGGCCGCGATCAGAGCGCGATGCACGGTGACGATGCCGGCTTGGAGCAGATCGGCCGGGTTCTTGGCGGCGCAGAGCGCGTCGAGCAACGCTCGACCAGCAACGGCACCGCTGACGTGCATGTCTTGGAACGACACGCCGAGTTCGCGCCCGCGAATGCGCAGGTCTTGCACGCGCCGGAGGGAGCGGAAGACGTGCGCGGGAAATTCCTTGCGCTGCCGCCAGATGGAAAACGTGGGGACAAAGCCGGCATGGATGCGGGCGAGCTCGGTTTGGAAATCGCCGAGATTCTTCAGGAAGAGACCGCGCACGCGCGGACTGACCTCGTGGGCGAGCTGGGTGGAGGGAGTCGAATCTGTTTTCATAGCGAAGGGGATTGGGCGTCCGCCCAACGGGCTGGAAGCGTGCTGCAGAAGCGCGGGAAGTCAGCTTTGGTCGCGCTTGCATACCGCGGAAGCAGCCGGAGAGGAAACGCGGGATCATGGGGGTGATAAAGTTGTTTGTCGAACACGACATCGAGATGGAAGCGCTCCTGCGCGAGCGCGCCGAGCGTCGCGGCCATCGCTAGGAAATCGGCGATGCACGCGGCGCGAAACACATCGCCGCCCGAGACGAACTCCTTTGCGCGCGCTTGGACGTAGCTGAATTCCGCAAAATGAAACCGCAAGAGCAGCACGCCGGCAGACTACTGGATTCTGTGGCGAGCAGACCGCGATGAAGCGCCCACGTTGTTGCGGGCGCCGCGCACCGCCAGAGGTCGCTGGCCGATCGAACGGGACTATCGCGAACTCAAAAAGGAACTCGGCCTCGATCGCTTCGAGAGCCGCAGCTGTCCGGGCTGGCAGCATCACATGACCCTTGTCACGCTGGCCTTCGCTTTCCTTCGGGCCGAGCAGCTGCGCTTCAAAAAAACGCCCTCTTCGAGCTTGGCGATGATCCGACTCCTCCCGTAGGCGACCCTGATCCGAATGACGAGACGATGTCCGTGGTGGCCAACGAAAATTAGACCACGCCGACAGGAACAGTGGCCATCTGGCAGATCACTGCCACGGCATGCACCCGGCACAAACGGCCAATAGCGGTGACGACGGGCTGATTTTGATTCCTCATAAATTCGAGGGATGGAACGAGGAAAAGCTCCGCGAGTCTATTGGTCCAGAACCGCGACCGAATACAGGTCGGCATCACGCAGAAGGAACTTCAGATGGACGATCCGTCCTTTCAGCTGCGCAAGCGACGGGGAATTCTTCCAAGCGGCCGGAAGCTCAATCGCGTCACCGACCAATTCGTTGGCCTCCGCCTCGCCGAAGCCGGGGATTTCCTTCCCGCTCTCGTCCAGCACGACGACTTTCGCGTAGCCGCTGGCGGAGGTCGAGAGGTTTAAGACCAAACGGCGCCCGTCGAGGATCACGGGCCTGGTGATGGCACTGCCAGCGACATAGCCGGCATGCAGGGATGCAAAGCCATCGAGGCGCAGCGCCATGCGTTCAATGCGGACCTGATTTGAGGCATAACCACGGATGATGTAGAAGGACATCTCGGCCGGACCGGTCTGAACCACCCCGAGAGCCGGCATATTGCTCCGCGCCGCCCAGCTGGTGGGATCGACGCCCGGCCGAACAAATGACTCCATGAATTTCCGCTGATAGTGGGTGCCGCCGCGCGACGACATAAGCACTGCATCCGAGACCCCATTCCACATCACGGGCAAGATAGCATATTTTTTCAATGTAGCCTCGTCCAAGACCCGCCGGTCGCGGACAAACCGGAACGGCATCGCAATCAGGATCTGCGGCGCGCGGAAATAGGGCTGAGTGGCATTAGTATAGAGATCCTCGACCCCGCCCTGGTCGAACGTCATGCGCACGGGTTCCGACCACTTGGCGAAATCGGTTGAAACGGACCGGGCGATCGTGCGGATGCTCTTGTAGTTGAACTTTTCACCCGACTTGTCCCCGGTCCAAGTCCGCAAATAGACGGCGTAACATTGCTCCTCGGGCAGCCAAGTCAGCACGTTCTGGGAATCCAACGAATATCCGGTAAACAGCGGCTCACCCGGCAGCCGCCGCCAGCGGATGCCGTCGGCCGAAACGAAACGATACAGGCCGCGCGTCAGGCCGCTGAACTTCAGTTGAGGTAAATTGCCCGCCCCGCCGCCGACGGCCTTGTAGCGCTCATCCGCAGGCACACCGGGCCGCGCATCGAGAAGCACGCTGAAATTCTCCGTCGCCCAAGTCGGATCACGCGGCGGCAGGATGACGTTATTCGCCGTGCTGCCATCCACTTCGTGCAGTCCGAGGGACGGCCGCTCCCAATGGATGCCATCGCTGCTCTCCGCGTAACAAGTGAGATTCCCGTTCTCCTTCGCGCCGGTCCCGCCCCGATAATACATCTGGAATTTGTCTCCCGTTGCAACCACCGAAGCATAGGCCACCGCCTGGCCTTCCCACGCCTTATCAAACCTCAAGGCGGTGCCCGCCGCGACCGGGACCCCTTGCCGGTAGTCCAGGCCGGAAACTTCCTGCACGAGAAAATCGTCCAAAAAAAGCTCCCGGCGGTTTTTGAGCATAACGGCTTCTTCGGCCGACAGTCCGGCGGCTCCGCCGATCAACGCGGTCAAGACCGCGCCGAAACTCAGCCGGCTCCGCCAAAGTCCGCCGGCAATACGCCCGCGCACGTATTTACTGGAATTGTAACGCATAGAGCTCGGTATTTTTTATGTAGAATTTCACTTGGATCGTTTGGCCGGCAAACGCGGCGATATTGGTGTTTCCGAGGAGCATACTCAACTGCCTACCAAGAGGCACGACCGGATGGGATTCAATTCATAGATGCCGAGGGATTGGATATCAGTGTCCCGCCCGATCAACTTGCGATCCATGACGTCCGCGACCTGGCGGCTCTTTTCTAGGCGATAGTGCGGTCCGGATCAAAAACGGTATGTTACCGTGCCCTTGAAGACGCGGCCAGGATCGGTCTGAACCCAGAGCACCGACTCGGCCCCCTGGACGTAGATCTTATCGAAAAGATTATCCACGTTGAGCTGGTAGCTGTAGCGGCCGTGGGTGTAACTCGCGAAAACCCGCGTGACATTGTAAGCCGGGAGCTTGACCGTCGTCGGAGGAGGAAATCCCGAGGCTGTGGGCGTGGTGCGCTCGCCCTTGAAGACATAGCCGCTGCCGAGTTTAAAGTTCTTCAGCGCGCCTTTCCTAATGCCATACGTGGCAAGGAAGCTGTAAGTGTTGTTGACCGCCGAAACAGGCTTGGTGTTGGCCTCGTTGAGTGTGTTGCCTGCATAGTAGGTGGCGATCAGGTTAACAATTCCCGAGTCAAATTCCTTGCTCATCCCCACACTCAGATCGACCCCCTTGTTCGTTTGCTTGCCGTCCTGCTTCACGCCACTTGCGCCAGGACTCGGATCGCCGGGGCCCTGAGTGAAAAGGACGCGCACGTTGTCCAACTCGATATTAAAATAAGTCGCGCTCAAGGCCAAGGCGCCATTGAAGAACATCGCCTTTACGCCGACCTCGTTATTGAGCCCCACTGACGGCTTGAGCGGAATATCCCGATAATCCACCCCACCGTTGTACAGGAAAGATTGGGACCGGTTATAGTGGATCGTGATGTCCTGAGGGAACCCCTGCAGAATGACGCCAAAGCGACCGATCGTCTTACTGCCCTGCGAAACGGTCGCCGTCCCGTTGAAAGCCGCTATTTGACCAGATGTCTGAAAGAATTCGTTGTAGCGCATTCCTCCCAACAGCTTCGCGCGATCATTCCAAAAACTGAGCTGCTCCTGAAAATACGCTCCGGAGGTTCGGGAGCTGATATTGTTGTCGTTAATCGCGCCGATCCGGGTCGTGGTGACAACGGAATCGAAGGCCGGATTGAGATAGTTCAAGGTCGGCTTGCTCAGCGCGAACGATTCCGTGAGATTGTGCTGGGTGTCATTTCTTTGGTCACCACCAAAAAGGACCTTGTGGTCAAGTGGGCCGGTTTTGGCGCGCACCACAAAATCCTGGCCGAAACTGACGAAATGACGGCTCGTGTCGAAGTGGGATGCATTCTCCGCCAGCGTGCGAGCCGTCGGGTTGATTGAGCTGGGCAGGTCGCGAAGCCAATCGTTGGTGGAGTTGTTGTAGGCGACAAAACTCCGCGAGTCGACGTGCTCTGACAGCGCCGTCGTCAAGGTTGCCTTGCCCCTCGCCTGCGTAATCGGATAGCGCTGCCAGGGCTGGATGAAGGTGTAATCATCGGGCATCTTAATCAGCTCTCGCGTGGCCGGATCGATGATGGTCTTCGGCCTGACTGAATCGCTCGTGCCATAGGAAAAATCCATCGCGAGCTTAGTCTTGGCGGCGAGGTCATACTCCATCCCTCCGCCTGCGAACCGGTTTTTGATCTGACCAAACTTCCGTTCGCTGTAATCCGAATCTGTCGCGCCAAGATCCGCCCGGTAGCGGAGCTTGCTGGTCAGGGGGCCCGAAGCATTGATGACTAGGGACCGATCATTATAGCTGCCATAGCTCGCGCGGATCGAATATTTGGCTACCTTGGTCGGCTGGCGTGTCACGTAGTTGATCACGCCGCCGGTGAATGAATTCTGCCCAAACATCATCGCTGCGGGGCCTTTGATGACCTCGATGCGGTCGACGTCGTAAAGTGTGCCGGTCGCATTGGTCGAGTAAGGGACGCCATCCTTCATGGCACTGCTCACACGGAAACCCCATACAAAGGTATCATCGCCGACATTGAAACTGCGTCGGGAAGTGCTGCCCGAGACCATTTCGATCGCCTGCATCGGATCGTCCGACGCCAGGTCACTAATCAGCTCTTGATTCGCAATCTGGATGGTTTGCGGAATCTTCATCAGCGTTTCGTCGGTGCCGGTGCCGGAGATCGTGCTCTTCGACAAATAGCCCGTGTCGGCATCGGTCGTTACCGTGAAAGGAGAGAGCACCAAGGTGTCGCCTTTTGACTTGGCCGGATCCGCACCCGACTTGCTTGCCGGAGGCGCCTCTTGGGCAAAGCCGTTCAAGGCACCGATCAGGACGAGCGACAGGACGCCGGTGGCTAGAGGCACCATGCAAAACGGGCAGGGCATTGTAGTCATTGAGTCTCGTGGGTTGGGTGAAAGGCCTGAAAGCGAAGCTGGACTTTAATGTATACATATTTTAGTCATGCAAGAACAAACCTTGCCACCCTTGGCGCGTGTGCGGTCTTAGCTCCTTATTTGAGATGGCTAACCGCCAACTCCAACAATGGCTGGCGAACCAGCCCATCAAAACCATCTCCATTATACCAACGTCCTGTAAATAATAGACTATACAAGAAGGGGATTTTGTGAGAGGAAAAGGGATGGCAAGAAGTTTACCGAAACTGGGGGAGGAAGTGGTGGCGGAGATCGAAGCGGTGTGGGCGCAGCCGCAGGAGGAGTGGGCGCGGCGGCGGCTGCTGGTGGTGCGGCTGATCGCGCAGCATGAACTGACGGTGGCAGAGATCATGCGGGTAGCGGACGTGTGCCGCCAGACGGTTTTTGTCTATCGGGACAAGGTGGTGGCCGCAGGGGTGGCCGGGCTGCTCAAGCGTGGCCAGGCGCCGGGGAACCGGCCGGCGGTGCGCGGAGCGGTGCGCACGGAGTTTATCCGCCGGCTGGAGGCCGGCCAGTTTCGGCAGGCGCGGGACGCGCAGGCGTGGATCAAGAAGCGCACAAGAAAAACCCTGACCGAGAGCGGGGCGCGCAAGGTGCTCCGCCGGCTGGGTGGCAAGCTGAAGGTGCCGCGCAAGAGCCATGCGAAAAAGGACCCGGCCAAGGCCGCGCAGTTCAAAGCCGAACTGCCCGCCAAGCTTAACGCCGTGGTCGGCCCCGCGCCGCCCCAGCCGGTGCGCCTGTGGGTGCTCGACGAGCACCGCTACGGACTGCTGCCGGTGATCGGCCGGGTCTGGGGCCGGCGCGGCGTGCGTGTGCACGCGCCGTATGCCACGAAATACCAATGGGGCTACCTGCACGAAGCGCTGGAAGTGGACGGGGCCCACGCGAGCGAACTTTTGTTCACCCCGGCCATCGACCGGGACATCCACGCGCTCTTCCTCCAACAGATCGCCAACTCCGATCCCGCCGCCCTGCACGTCGTCATCCAGGATCAGGCCGGCTTCCACCTGCCGCTCGGCGACGCTCGCATCCCGGCCAATCTGCGCCTCCTGCCCCTGCCGCCCTACTGCCCGGAACTCAACCCGGTCGAGCGCTTCGGTGGTCTGCTCAAAGCTCAAGTCCGCAACCGCCTCTATCCGAACTTGCGCAAGCTCGAAGACCACCTCGCCACCGCCGCCAGGCTCTGGACCTCCCCGGACAAAGTCGCCGGACTCA
>JBDSGI010000212.1:0-3444 GCA_039919035.1 Opitutaceae bacterium | reverse complement strand
TCGACGAACTTCTTCAGCAGGTCCGTGAAGCGGCCGATGTTCGATTCGTCGAGCGGCGCGTCCAACTCGTCGAGCAGACAGAACGGCGAGGGCTTCACCATGTAGAGCGCGAAGAGCAGCGCCACGGCCGTGAGCGTCTTCTGTCCGCCGGAGAGCAGCGTGATGCCCTTGAGCTTCGTGCCCGGCGGCTGCGCTACGATCTCGATGCCGCTTTCGAGGATGTCCTCGGCCTGAATCAACTCGAGGTGCGCGCGCCCGCCGCCGAACAGCGTGTGGAACGTATACTCGAAGTTTTTCCTGATTTGCTCGAACGTGATTTGGAACTGCTGGAGCGAGGTCTGGTTGATTTCGTCGATCGCCTTGATCAGCTCCGCCTTCGCCGTGGTGAGATCGTTGACTTGGGCCTGCAGGAAATCGTGCCGCTGCTTCAGCTCGGCGTATTCCTCGATCGCGACGAGATTCACCGCGCCCATGCTGTTGAGCCGCTGGCGCAGCGCATCGACTTCGCCCTTGGTCGCGGCCCAGTCGGTCGAATCGAGTGCGGCGAGATCGTCCTCGGTGGCTTCGCCGCGCGCCTTTACCTTCCGGCGCTTCGGCTTTTCCGCCTCGCCGACGACGGCCTCGGAGGCGTCTTCGTCCTCATCGAGATCGAGGGGCTTGAGACCCTCGGGCTCGTCGTCCGCGCCCCACAGCTGCCGGCGCCAGTCGACCACGCTGACCTGCACCTGAAATTCGCGCGTGACTTCCTCGGCGAGAAACTGTGCGCGCTGGCGGCACTCCGCGAGCCGGACTTCGTGCGCACTCAGCTGGTCATGGGCCGATTCAGATTCGTCGCGCACCGCGTGCTGCACCGATTCCAGCGCGCTGATCTCGCGCTCGACGTCGACGAGTTCGACGCGGACTTTTTCGACCTGCTCTTGGGTCACGGCCAGCGTCTCGGCCAGCTGCGAGCCGCGCGAACGCTGCTCCTCGGCCTCGCGCTCCAGCCCGGCCGTTTGCTCCGTCCACGCTTCAATCTCGGTCTGCCGCTGGATCAGCAACTCGCTCAACTGCTGGCGGCGGCGCTCCATCTCGCCGAGACCACGGTCGATGACCTCGACCTTTTGCCGGCGCTCCGCGAGCTCAAGGCGGGCCTGCGCGAGGGTCTCGCGCTTCACGTCGCGTGCGGTGCGAATCTCCGTGAGGCGGTTTTCCGTGAGGCGGATTTTTTCGCGCTGGGCCACGGCGGCGGCATCGGCCTCGTTCAGGCCGATCTGCGCTTTTTCCCAGCGGGCGTGAGCCTCGTTGCGCGCGTGCTCCAGCCCGGCGAGATCGTTTTCCATCCGCCCGAGCCGATTGGCCACGCTCTCAAGATTCTGGCGGGCGTTGCGCTGCTCGGCCTGCACGGCCGCCATGCTCTGGGTCGCGGCGAGCACGTCGGCACGGCGCTGCTCCACCGTCTGCTCCGCCTCGGCGAGGCGCGCGTTCAGCGCGTCGATAACGATCTTCTGCTCGTCGTGGACCTTTTGGTCTTCCGCCAGCGTCTTCGCGGTTTCGCGCAGATCGATTTCGCGCTGCACGATGCTGTGCGCCGCGCGCTTGCTGCCGTGATGGCCGCCGTAAACCAGCCCGCGCCGGTCCACGAGATCGCCCTTGCGCGTTGCAACGGCGAGAAAGGCAAACCCCGGGTTTGCCTTCCAAAATTCCAAAAACGCCCCGAGGTCGTCCGCGATGTAGGATTCGCGCAGCACGCCAAGCGCGGGATGCCCCGCCGCCGTCTCACTGACCGCCTGCGCGGCCGGCACGAGGCCGGGCGGCAGTTCAAAGAAGCCCTCGCTCCGCAAACCCATCTCCGCGACGCGCAGCACGGCGGAGCCAATTTGCTCCGACTCCAGCTGGGCCAAAATTCGCCGCGCCGTCGCGAGATCGCTGACGCTGATCGCCTCGGCGGCGTTGCCCAGGATCGCCTCGACGGCCTTGCCGAACTCCGCCTGCACCGCGAGCCCCTGCATGATCGGCGAAACTTTCGCGCCGTCGAGCGCGGCATCGAGCCGGCCCTGCAACACGGCCTTCGCGCCCTCGCCGAAGCCCTCCCATTTTTCCTGCAATTGCTGGAGGAGCCGCAGCCGCGCGGTGCGCTGGGCGAGCGTGCGGTCGATTTCGGAAAGCTTCCGCTGCGCCTCGCGAAACTCGCGCGTGAGATCCGTAATCGCCTGCTGGGCGGTCGCGGCTTCGCTATTCGCGCGGGATTTTTCCACGGCGATTTCCTCCGCGCGGGCGTCGGTCTCGGCGGCGAGTTGCTCGGCGCCGGATTTCTGGGCGCGCACGCCCTCGAGTTCCTGCGCCAGCGACTCGTGCTTGTGGGCGCTCGTCTTCTGATCGACTTCGTAGCCGGAACAGTCGGTGCGCAGCCGCGCCACGGTGCTCTCCAGTTGGAGCAGATGAAACTTCGCCTGGTTCAGCTCCAGTTCGAGCTTGCTCAACTCGCCCTCGATGATCGCGAGCTCGCGGTTGCGCTGCTGAAAGACCACGTCGCTGCCGCCCAGCAGTTCCAGCTGGAGTTGCTTGTCCTGCGCGCCGGTGTCGACCTGCTCGGACACTTCGCGCAACTGCATCTCGACCTCGCCGAGATTGTCGCGCGACGAAGCGAGCCGGTCCTCCAACCCGCCCCGCTTGATTGACGCGAGATTGGCGGCGTTGTCGGCGGCGTCCTTTTGCGAACGCACATCGTAGACCGCCTGCTGGGCGTCCTGCACGCGCTGGTTGAGCCGACCGCGATGGCTGCGCTTCTCGGCCAGCCCAGCTTCCTGCGTTTCGAGACTGGCCCGGCGGATGTCGGCCTCGCCGCGGAGCGCGCCGACCTTGGCGTCGAGCTCGGCCAGCGTGCTCGACAGTTGGGTGTGGTGAAAGCCGCTCCACGCCAGGGCGAGGTGGCGCAGCCGGTGGTTGAGCCGCTTGTAGCGCATCGCCTTCGCGGCCTGCCGGCGCAGGCTCCCGATCTGGCGCGAGACCTCGCCGATCACATCGGCCACGCGCGCCATGTTCTGATCGGTGAGGGAAAGCTTCTGGAGGGCTTCGCGCCGCTGGGATTTGTATTTCGTGATGCCCGCCGCCTCCTCAAACACCGCCCGACGCTCCTCGGGCTTCGACGACAGAATCTGATCGATCTGGCCCTGCGCCATGATCGAGTAGCTCGTCCGGCCCACGCCGGTGTCCATGAAAAGTTTCTGGATGTCCTTCAGCCGGCAGGCCTGGCCGTTGAACGCATACTCGCTCTGGCCGTCGCGGTGCACGCGGCGGGTGATCTCGATCTCGTGAAACTCGCTCCCGAGCTGCTTCTCGCAGTCGGTGAGCAGAAGCGAGACTTCGCACAGTTGCGCCGGCTTGCGCGTGTCCGCGCCATCGAAAATCACGTCCTGCATCTTGCCGCCGCGGAGCGCCTTGGCACTCTGCTCACCCAGCACC
>JBDSGI010000211.1:0-2639 GCA_039919035.1 Opitutaceae bacterium | reverse complement strand
TACGCGATCCGGGACTTCGTGGAGTTCAAGACGACGTGGCACCCGATCGGGGCGTGAGCGGGTGGAGAGAAGGGTGGGCCGGTTCTCCGAACCGGCCTGAGTTTCGGTGAGCTTCTCTCCTGAAACCTAGGGCGGCTCGGAGAGCCGCCTCCACCAAGAGATGTGGCTTTTGAGGACCGTTGAGGCCGGTCAATAACCAACCGCCTTTGAATCCGGTTTGCGTGGATCGGCGGCGCCGAAGCGCAGCTTGGTTTTCGGATCGATGGCGATCGTCTCGGCGTCGCCTTGGTAGCCGCCCTCGTAGGACTGGCGCTCAACCACGGTGTGGCCCTTGGCGGTGAGCAACGCGAGGGTATCGGCCGAGATGCCGAGACGCTCAAAGGTAAGTAGATCGGGCATCCACTGGTGATGCACGCGCGGCGCCTCGACCGCCTGAGCGACGGGCATCTGGTGATCGACGACGTTGATGATGATCTGCAGCACCGTGTTGATGATGGTGGGGCCGCCGGGGCTGCCGGTGACGAGGAGGAGCTGGCCGTCTTTGAAAACCATGGTGGGTGTCATCGACGAGAGCGGGCGCTTGCTGGGCACGATGGCGTTGGCCGCGCCTTGCAGCAGGCCGAACATGTTCTTCACCCCAATCTTCGCGGTGAAGTCGTCCATTTCATTGTTCATGAGAATGCCGGTGCCGTGAATGGTCACGCCGCTGCCGAAATTGCCGTTGAGCGTGTAGGTGCTCGCAACGGCGTTGCCGGCGGTGTCCACGACACTGAAATGCGTGGTCTCGGTCGATTCGTGCGTCGTCAAGGCTTGCGCCTGCGCGAGCTTAGCCGGTCCAAGGCCCGGCTCGACTTGGGCGGAGGGTGTCGCGTGGTCCGGCGAGAAATCGTCCATGCGGCGTTTCAGGTAGTCGCGGTCGAGCAGCTGAGCAACGGGCACCGTGACGAAGTCGGGGTCGCCGAGATATTCCGCGCGATCGCGGAACGCGCGGCGCATCACTTCGGCGAAGAGGTGATATTTTGCCGCCGACGTGTGGCCGAGCGATGCGAGGTCGCGGGGCTCCAGCATGGCGAGCATCTGGAGCAGCGCGATGCCGCCAGAGCTCGGTGGCGGCATGGTCACGATGTCGTGCCCGCGATAGGCGCCGCGCAACGGCGTGCGTTCGGCCACCTGGTAGGCTTTCAGATCAGCCAGCGTGATCGTGCCTTGGTTTTTCGCCATGGCGGCGGCGATGCGCCGGGCGGTTTCACCCTCGTAGAACTCACGCGGGCCGTTCTTTTGCAAACGTGCGAACGTGGCCGCGAGATCGGGTTGTGGCCAGAGTTCGCCCGTTTGCCGGAGGGAGCCGCCGTGGAGGAAAATGCGCTTCGACTCGTCGAACTGGCCCAGGTGTTTGGCGGAGTTGCGTAGCTGGGCGGCGCTGCCTTGGGAAACGATGTGGCCATCGGCGGCGAGGCGGCGTGCCGGCTCGCACACGTCGGACCAGGAGAGTTTCCCTGAGCCGTATTTTTTGAGGGCGAGCGCAAAGCCCGCGACGGAGCCGGGCACGCCGCTCGCGCGCCAGCCGACGACGGAGGAACCCGGCCCCGCCATTACGTCACCTTGTGCGTCGAGATACATGTCGCGCGAGGCGCCGGACGGCGCGGATTCGCGGTAGTCGAGCGCCACGTCGCGCCCGTCGGCGAGATGCACAAGCATGAACCCGCCACCGCCGAGATTTCCGGCGATCGGATAGACCACCGCGAGGGCGAGGCCGGTGGCGACGGCCGCATCGATGGCGTTGCCGCCGCGCTGCAACATTTCGAGTCCGGCGTGCGAGGCGAGGGCGTGGGCGGAGGTCACAAGGCCGTGCCGGGCTTCGACCGCGACGCGCTGGGCGGCGGCCGGTGCGACGAGGACCAGCGAGAGGGGGATGAGCAGGGCCAGCCGGGCGACGAATCGCAGGGAAGGTTTCATGGTGGTCATGAAATCACCGTTTTCCGCCAAGTCGCAAGCCAGTCGCACGAACCTCTCGTCCCTTGTTTGTCCCGTGATTTTGAATATCGTGCCGTCGTTCCGTCACACCTAACCATGAAACACCACTACCGATCCTCCGTGGCCGCCACTCGCGCCATCTTGGCTTGGGCGACCGCGCCCACGCTGTTCGCCCTGCTCGCATCTGTCGCCCTTGCGCAGACCGCTCCCGCCAACGCCAATGCGGCTACGGCCAAGGACGACCCGATCAAACTCGAGGCCTTCGTCTCCACCGGCACGCGGTTCAACGATCGCACCGTTACCCAGTCGCCGGTCCCCATCGACATCGTCACCTCGAAAGAAATGCAGCAAGGCGGCTACACCGAGACTTCGCAGATGCTGCAGGCGCTCGTGCCCTCGTTTAATTTTCCGCGGCCTTCGCTCAACGACGGCACGGATCACATTCGCCCCGCCACGCTCCGCGGTCTCGCGCCGGACCAGACGCTTGTCCTGATCAACGGCAAGCGCCGCCACACCAGTGCGCTCGTCAACGTCAACGGTGCCGTCGGCCGCGGCGCCGTCTCCGTCGATTTCAACGCGATTCCCTCCTCGGCCATCGATCGCGTCGAGGTGCTGCGCGACGGTGCATCCGCCCAGTATGGCTCCGACGCGATCGGGGGCGTGAT
>JBDSGI010000210.1:0-5116 GCA_039919035.1 Opitutaceae bacterium | reverse complement strand
TGCGGGAGTTTGCCGTGTTGAGCACCTGCAACCGGGTCGAGTTCTACGGCGTGGCCGCCCACCCGGAGGCCATCGCGCGCGTCGGCGCGACGTTCTGCACCCGGCAAAATTTCGATCCGGCGGAATTCGCGCGGCTCCGGCTCGACCTCCGCGGCCGCGAGGCGGTGCAGCACCTCTTGGAGGTGTCGGCGGGGCTCGATTCGCAGATGCTCGGCGAGACGGAGATTTTTGGCCAGGTGAAGGACGCCTACTCGGCCGCGCAGGCCGGCGGCACCACGGGCCCGGTGCTGAACCGCGTGTTTCAAAAGAGCTTTCAGGCCGCCAAGCACGTGCGCACGCACACCGCGATTAACGAAGGCCAGGTGAGCGTGGCCAATGTCGCCGTCGATCTCGCGCTCTCCATTTTCGGCGAGATTGCCGCCGCGCGGATTTTGCTCCTGGGCGCCGGGGAAATCGGCGAGAAGACCGCGCGGGCCTTCCAGAGCCGGGGGGCAAAATTGATTACCGTCGCCAGTCGCAATCCGGTGCGCGCGATGGAACTCGCGACCGAGTTCGGCGCGAGTGCGATGCCCTTCGAGCAGCGCGAGACTCGGCTGGCGGAATTTGACGTGGTGGTGTGCGCGACCGCCGCCCCGGATCTGGTCCTGCACGTTGCCGCGGTGGTGGCCGCGATGCAGGAACGCCCCGCGCGCCCGCTCTTCCTCATCGACCAGGCGCTGCCGCGCGACGTCGATCCCGCCGCCGCGCAACTCGCCAACGTCTTTCTCTACAACCTCGACGATCTCGCGCGCATCGCGGAAGAAAATCGCGCCGCGCGGGCCGCGGAGATCGACAAGTGCCGCGCGATCCTGACCGAGAAATCGTCCGCGCTATGGCAGCAGATCCTCCCGCAGATCGCGGCGGTGGCGACCGGCGCCGCGCCCGCCCGCGCGGTTCGGCACGAGCCGGCCTGACGGCGGCGCGTTACGCCGGCTTTTGATCGAGGGCCACTCGGGCCCGCTCAAACGCCGCGGCGAGTTCCTTGGTCTTAATCGGCTTGCTCAGGTAGTCGTCCATCCCCGCCGCCAGACACATTTCACGGTCGCCGAGCATGGCGTTGGCCGTCAGGGCGATGATCCACGGCCGATCTTTCCGCTGCGGCCACATCATGTGAATTTTTCGGGTCGCCTCGAGGCCGTCCATCTCGGGCATCTGGACATCCATGAGCACGAGGTCGTAACGCTGCCGCCGCAGCGCTTCAAAGGCTTCGGTGCCGTTGCCGGCGACATCCGCGCGGTAGCCGAGTTTGGCGAGCATGGAGAGGGCGACCTTTTGGTTAACGATGTTGTCCTCGGCCAGCAGCACGCGTTCGCTTCGTTCGCCGCTGGCGATGGGCGTAAACGGATGGGATGAAAGAATGCGCTGCGGCGGTGGCTCATTGCGAAACAGCTTGGCTAGTGTTTCCACCAAGACGGTTGGTTTGGCCGGCTTCGTGAGGAAGGCGGCGAAGAGACCGGGCTCGGACACGTGCTCGCGGCCGCCCAGCGAGGAGAGCAGCACCAGCGGCATCTTGGTGGCGGGCAACATCCGCCGGATCTCGCGGGCGAGCATCGAGCCGTCCATCGCCGGCATGTGCATGTCGAGAATCGCCAGATCGAAGGGGGGACGCTCCCGCAACAAGGCAAGCGCCTCCTCACCCGAGGATGCCGCGTGCGCGTGCATCTGCCAGCCCGTCGCCAGCTGCAGCAGAATGCGGCGGTTGGTGGCATTGTCGTCCACGATGAGGAGCGACTTCCCCTCAAGGATCGCAGGGTTGGCCGAAAGCCACGGCCGCGGCTTCGCGCCCAGCGGCTCGACCATGACTCCAAAGTGAAACGTCGAGCCTTTGCCCAGCTCGCTCTCGACCGTCATGTGCCCGCCCATGATCTCGGCGAGGCGCTTGCTGATGACGAGGCCAAGCCCGGTGCCGCCAAAACGGCGCGTGGTTGAGGCATCGACTTGCGTGAACGATTGAAAAAGCCGCCCCAGTCCCTCGCTCGAAATGCCAATGCCGGTGTCGCGCACGGAGAACGAGAGCTCCGTCCGCCCATCCTGCAACGGCTCGGCCCGGACGCTGACCACAATCTCGCCGCGTTCGGTAAACTTCACGGCGTTCCCCAGCAGGTTGACGAGGATCTGGCGCAGTCGCGTCGGATCGCCGCGCGCGGTTCCTGGCACGCCGTCGGAGATTTCGTAGAGCAGGTCGATGCTCTTCTCCGAACACCGCGGCGCCAGGAGATCGAGGGCGCCCTCGACGCACTCCCGCACCCCGAAATCCATGTGCTCCAGTTCCAGGTGCCCCGACTCGATCTTGGAGAAATCGAGAATGTCGTTGATCACGGTCAGGAGCGCGTCGCCGCTCGTGCGGATGGTTTCGACGTAGTCCCGCTGCTCGGGGTTCAACTTGGAATCGAGGAGCAGCGAGGTCATGCCGATGACGCCGTTCATCGGCGTGCGGATTTCGTGGCTCATCATCGCGAGGAACTGGCTCTTCGCGAGGTTCGCCGACTCGGCGATTTCCTTCGCGGCGCCGAGCTCGTCCGTCTGCCGCTTCAGTTCCGTGATGTCGACCATCGCCGAAATCTGGTGGCGCTCGCCCGTCACCGGATTGGACACGATCTGGATATTTACCACGGTCCACAACACGCGGCCATCAGCGTGGACAAAACGCTTTTCAAGGCCGAAGCGGTCGAGTTCGCCCCGCTGGAGCCGGCCATTCAACTCGTGCTGGCGCGGCAGGTCGTCGGGATGCGTCGCCTTGTCGTAAAGCTCGATGTCCCGGCTGCGCTCCACGGGCACGCCGGTGATGCGGGCGTGGGCGGAATTCACCAGATGGGTCTCCGTCTCGCGGCCGATCACGAACCACGACAACCCGATCGGCACCAGATCGAAGATCGAGCGGAACCGGGTCTGCTCCTCGCTTAGGCGGGCTTCGCCCAGCTTGCGTTCCGTGACGTCGACCAGCGTCGAGAGCTCTTCGAATCCTCCGTCCGGGTAGTTTTTCCGCTTCTGGGTAAGCACGACCCAGACCATGTCGCCGTTGCGATGGCGGTAGCGTTTTTCGATTTCGAGCCCGGGAATCTCGCCGGCGACGAGCTGCGCATAAAGCTGTTTTTGCGCGGCGAACTCCTCCGGGATGCTGATGCGCTCGAACACGCCCGGTTCAATAATCTCCTCGCGCGTCAGATCACACAAGCGAAGGTGCGCCTCGTTGACCAACCGGACCTCCGTGCCGTCCGCACTCACGCGCCGCCAGGAGATGCCGACCGGCACGGCCTCGAAGATGAAGCGGAACTCCGCTTCCTTGCGCGCTATGTCCGCTTGGATGCGTTTGCGGTTCGTGATGTCGAGCTGCAGGTTCATGAAGCCGGTGATCCGGCCTTCCGCATCCTTGAGGGGCTGAATATCGACTTCGACCCAGCGAGGCTCGCCGGTCTTTGTGTAATTGATCATCTCGCCCTTGAAGGCGTCGCCCCGTTTCCCCGCCGCCTCGATTTTCTCGATGGTGGCGGGATTGGTGTCGGGTCCGCGCAGCAGTTCCGCGGGATTCCGGCCTTTCACCTCGGCCGCCGCGTGGCCGAAAAATCGCACGAAACTGTCATTCACCCATTCGATGCGCCAGTCGGCGTCCGTGATCATGACCACGCTGGCCGTGCGGCTGGCGACGAGGGCCAGCCGGCGCGACTCGGCCTCGGCCACGCGGAGATTGGCGGTCATTTCGCCCGCGAGCTGCAGCGCGCGGCCTCGGGCATGGACGAGCATCCAGGTGAACGCCGCCAACAGCGCGCTCAGCACCAATCCCGCCGTCAGCAGCAGCCAGGCACGGCCCCGATCGCCGCGTTCGTCGAACAGCGGCAGCGTCCGTGATCGGAAGAGCCAGGTCCGGCCGTTCACGGTCCGGTTTTGGGACGACGCAAAGGAAGCCGAATCGGGCGAGGTCGCGCGCAGCCAGTTGGCGTCATCCAGATGCAGCCGGCCATCGGAGTCGAAAAGCAGCGCGTCGGCGACCGCCTGCTCCCCGTCAAAAACCTCGAACTCCAGCTGCGCCTCGGTCGAGGCGCTGATCGCATCGGCCAGCACCTCCACCCGCAGGGCGGCATAGACCCAGCCGAGCAGCGCCCGGGTTCGTTCCTCGGGGCCGGAGAGCATCGCGCCGGGCGCATAGAGCGGCAGAAACAAAAGCCAGCCTGGCGTAAGATCTTTGCCGTCAATCACTGAAATCTTGCGCGTGATTACCGCCTCGCCCGTCCGCATCGCGGCCTCGGCGGCCGCCCGCCGGGTGGCGCCGGAACCAAGGTCGAGGCCCAGGGCCGCGGCGTTGCGCGCCAGGGGTTCAATCTGGGAAACGATAAACACCTCGGGATCTTGCCCGGCGCGCTCGGCGTGAAAATCAGGCCTGCCGTCCGCCTGGAGCCGTGCCTCCACTGTATCAAGATCGGCGCGCCGCACCCGCTGGGCATAGCCCAAGCCCACCACGTGCTGGTCGAGGAAGGGGGTGACCGACTCCACATACCGCGACCAGCGCGCGACGGAAACCGTCCCCGAAGACCCGATCAGCGAGCGCCCGCCCGACAGCGCCTGCGACACCACCTTGAGCCGCATCTCGACCCCCGCCATCGCCCGCTCCTGCAGGCCCTCAAACCGCACGGCATCCTGCCGCCGCAGCTCGATGCGCATGGATAGCCAGGCCGCCACCGAGATCGCAATTCCCGCCGCCAGCACGAGCAGGGGCAAGGCGCGGCTCTTAAGCGGGCGCGGCGAGGTCATCGTTTGCAAGCGGGATTCGTAGCGGGAAACAAAGCGGGAGGAGTCAGGAGATTTTTACAGGTGCGGTCACGTGGTATCACTATCGACGTTCATCATCGGCGCTTTCAGCCGACACTGAAGCCCGCTTGCCGAATAAGCCATGCGGACGCCGTCGCCGTGGCCGGCACGCTCAAGAGCATTCGCAAAGCCGACGCCTGCGCCGCCGTCGTTTCCCGCCGACCGGAATCATGCAGACACGCGCGCAACTCCGCCGCGAGCGCCGAGGGCGTGGCCGCGCCTTGGATGTATTCGGGATACATGGGCTCGTTTAGCAGCAGATTGGCGATGCCCA
>JBDSGI010000209.1:0-3325 GCA_039919035.1 Opitutaceae bacterium | reverse complement strand
CATCAGCGCATACTTGGTGCCGAGTTCGACGAGTTCGCTCGGCTGCAGGAAGTTGTCCTTGAAGAGCGCGGTGCCGGAGGTGTTCCAGCCGGTGATGCCACCGCCGTTGCCGACCGCGCCGGAGGTGTTGCGGCTGTTGTTGTAGGTCGCGTAGATGCTTGAGGTCGGCGTGGGCTTGAAGACCAGCGAGGCGTTGTAGTTCGGAATCCACACGCTGATGCTGGCATGCGGGCGATTGGGCAGCAGCGGCTCAGTGACGTCCGCATGGAAGCGATCGAGGCGGCCGCCCAGCACCACGCTGAACTGCTCGGAGACTTTCCACGTGCCCTGGGCAAACGGCCCGACCGTCGTGCCCTTGGAGTCGTTGGTGTCGCCGTTCTGGATGCCGTCGGTCGCATAGCGGCCGGGCCAGCCGGGAATCGGCAAACTCGTGAACGGGTTCGGAAAATTGACCGAGTTGTAAACGTTCACGAAGCTCACGTCCTTGGTGAGATCCCAGACATTGGCGGGCTCGTAGAAATAATCGTCGTAGGCCTTGGTGCGCTGATAGCGCAGGTCGAGGCCGGCATTAAGCGTATAGCCCTTCTGGGTGAAGACGAACTCAGTGCGGTTTTCCGCGAACCATGACGGATCGATGATCTCGGAATAGTAGTAGCTGCTGAGCGTGTTGCGAGCAGTGTAGCTGGCATAGCTATTGTTGGTGACCTTCAGCGTCGGGCTGACGGTGAACGTCTGGATCGCCTGCGCGTTGAACTCGCGCCCGGTCGAGTGATCGCCGGGCTTGAGCAAGCGCTGGTGGCGGCTGATCTGCACGGTCGGGCCGAAGACGACGCGGTTGCCGGCGGGGAAGCCGGAGGTGACCCATTTCGAGTTCTGCGGATCAGAGACGGGCGCGGCGGGGCCGCCGATGGTATTTATGTTCCCGAAGCTGATTGGGACGCCTTTGGCATCGATGAACCCAAAGGGATAGAGCGCAAAATTTGGCGCGGCGTTGCTGTTCACTCCCGTGAGGTAGCGGCCGTTGTCGATCAGGTCCTGCGTCACGCGGTTGATGCCCCAGTTCTCCGTGTAGCGGTAGAACGCGGCGGTGGTGGTGACGAACAGTTCGTAGTCCTTGTTCGGGCGAAAGGTCAGCGCGCCGTAGATCGAATGGTTCTTGTTATAGTAGTCCCACGAGTAGCCCTTGCTGTCGGTGCCCGAGTAGCTGAAGCGATACGCCAGTTCCTTGGAAACCGGCGCGCCGTAATCGACCGTCCACTCCTTCGCCGAATAGGAACCGACGGTGAGACTGATCGAGCCCTTGGCGGCATCGAAATAAGGCCGCTTGGTCACGAGGTCGACGAATCCGCCGACATACATCGAGGTGCCCTGCACGGCGGTGGCCGGACCCTTCACGATGTTGACGGACTCGACCGCGTTAAAATCGAGCGGCAGGCCATTGCCGTTGGAGGTGATGCGACCGCGCACGCCGTTGATAAAGAGGTCGGCCGTAAGACCGCGGATCGCGGGATTGGCCGGCGCGCCGAAGTTCGTCGTCGAGTAGGCGCTGGAGGTAAGCTTGGTGAAATCGAGCACGCTCGCGATGCTGATGTCGCTCAACTGCTGGCGGGAGATGATGGTCACGTTGCGTGGCACATCGACGATGTTGTCGTCGGTGCCGAACACGGACTTAAACGGGCGCGCCGTCGGCAGGATTTGTTTTTCCAGCGGGACGTCCTTCACCTCGAACTTCTGCATCGTGGTGATTTCATCCGCCGGCCTGGCGGCGGTGGCCTGGGCCCGGGCGGGCCCAGCGGTCGCGACCACGGCGAGGGCCGAAGTCGCGAAGAGTAGAATGCGTGGGTGGGCGTTGCGGGTGATCACAGGGGGTGGGAAGCAAACTTCGCACCAATATTCCACCAAAGAATAACAATCTTTGATTTCGCCCACGTGAAAATAGGCCGGACTCAACGCTCGATTAGCGGCACCACCTTCATGCCCAAGACGTCAATCAGGCCCTTGTCCGTCAGCCGGAGCTCCGGAATCACGGACAACGGCAGGAGGTTGAACCCCATGTAGGGCACCTTGCAGCCGAGTTTGCTCCAGGCTCGCTTGAGCGCGGTCGTCTCGCGCGCGACGACGGGCGCACGCTTGTCGGAGAGCAAGCCGGCAATGGGCAGCGCCACGCTGGCCAGCACTTGGCCTTTGCGCACCACACCCACGCCCCCCCGCAGCTTCCTCACCGCGGCCAAAGCCACCTGCATATCTCGCTCATTGGTTCCGGCCAACACGATGTTGTGCGCGTCGTGGCCCACGCTGCTCGCGACCGCGCCATCCTTCAGGCCGAAGTCGCGGAGCAATCCATGCCCCACCCCACCGTTCTTGCCGTGCCGCTCGATCACGGTGAGAAAACAAAGATCGTGCCGGACGAAATGTTCGTCCCATGACTCGGCCACCGGCAGCGCCACCCGCTCCCGCGCGGTCACGATTCCCGGGGGCACGAGGCGAATCACGTTCGCCGTGACCGGTTTCTTCGGCAGCGGCGGGGTGAGCACGGCCCGCGCGGGCAGCTTGATCGTTCGGTAAGCCGCCCGCGGATAGCGATACCGCCGGCTCATCGCGCAATCCAGGACGGGCGTGATTTTCCGGCGCTCGACCACGAGCTCGCCGCCATACCAAGTGTTCTGCACTTCAAGCGCGTCGTTGAGCAGCACGATATCCGCGCGCCGCGCGGGCGCTAGTCCGCCAAACTCGCCGTCCATCGCGTAGCGTGTCGCCGGGTGCAGCGAGCCCATGCTCCACGCGGTCGTCGTAGCCAGTCCCGCCGCCACCGCCTGCCGCACGACCCAATCCATGCCGAAAAGAAACAGATCGTCGGCGTCACGATCGTCGGTGCAGACACAGACTCGTTTGGTATTCGCCCCGAGTTCAGTCACGGTCTTGATCGCCTGCGGCAGCGAATGCCACGGCGTCTGCGGATTCCCACCGCGAAGGAAGATCCACACGCCGTTTTCCAAGAAATCATCCGCGATCTCGCGGCTGATCGCCTCGTGGGTGTCGGTGATCCCGCTGGCCGCCCCGGCGGCGACGAACTCGCGGCCATAGATATGGCCGCACACCGGCCGGCCGCGTTTCAACGCCTCCGCCAAAATCGCGTGGCTGCGGGCGTCGCCCATCGCGACGGGAATGTAATCCATCTTTTCCCCGAGCGCCGCCGCCTCCGGCCAGCGATCAAATATCCCGCCGATCTTCGCCGGCGTGAGATCGCCGCCGGCGGTTTCGAGCTTGGCGTTGGTCGCCGGCACCGTGCTTGGCACCGTGAGGTAGATCGAAAGCGGCGCACGGC
>JBDSGI010000208.1:0-7193 GCA_039919035.1 Opitutaceae bacterium | reverse complement strand
AACTTTTCCGTCGGCTGGAGGTAGGCGCACCGCGACCGGGGCGTATGCCGCACGGTAAAAACCCTTCGCTCACCGCTCATAGCCCTTGCCATCATCGGCGAGGCTGTCAGCCGCAACCGGGGATTTTTTAAGACACGCGACGGTGGCGGGGTTTTCGATGCCGAGGTTGTCATATCGGTGATGTCGGCCGCGAGTTTGGTGAGGGAGAATTATTGGCCAGTGGTGAGGTTGTGCTGGTGGTGAATTAAGCAGAGCCTTGATGGCCGTATCTGATACGGCAGCATCACGTCCATGAGAATCACTTTGGACTTGGATCACGATGTGTTGCTAGCGGCCAAGGAGATGGCCACGCGCTCGCAGCGCACGGCGGGCGCGGTGATTTCGGAGGTGTTTCGGCGCGGATTGCACGCGGCTCCGCCGACGGGAAAAAAGCCGGGCAAGAGTGTGGCGGCGGGCTTTGAGGTCATCCCGGCCGATGGGCGCGTCGTGACGGCGGAGCTGGTGCAGCGCCTGCGGGATTAGACCGAAGATTGGTGAACGGCGCTGCTTGATGTTAATTTTCTGGTCGCGTTGTTCGACGCCGCGCATTTCCAACACGCCAGCGCGCAGGCGTGGCTGATTTAGAACCGACGACTCGGCTGGGCGACCTGCCCGCTCACGCAGAACGGCTGCATCCGGATTTTTTCGCAGCCGGCCTACCCAGCGGGTCTTCCGATCCCGGAAATCGCGCGGCGATTGCGCCAGGCGACGGCGGCGGCGGACCATGAGTTTTGGACGGATGAGAATTCGCTGACCGATCCCAAGCGTTTCGATCTCACGCGCGTCCCGCATCCGCGAATGCTGACCGACAGTTATTTACTGGGGCTGGCCGTGGCGCGAAAGGCGCGGCTCGTGACTTTCGATCAGGGAATCCCGAGCAACGCGGTGCTGGGGGCGACGAGCAAAAATCTTTTGACCCTTTAGGTTTCGGTCAGTCGCACTTCCGAACGCCGCTACCGCCCCTGCGCGAGCTCGGCCTTCGTCTTCGGCATGCGGTCGACAAAGGGCGCGTCGGTGCGGCGGAGTTCGGCGATGGTCTGGGCGCGGAGGGCGCGGAGGCGGGCGGCTTCGGCGGGGCGGGCGGCGAGGTTGGTGAGTTCCTCGGGGTCGGCGGCGAGGTCGTAGAGTTCCTCGGTTTCGCCGGCGACGAGGTTGCGGATGTATTTGTAATGCCCGTCGCGCAGCAGGGCATACCACGGCACGCCGCTGGTGTTGGTGAGGCGCTCGTCGGTGGGTATCTCGGCGGTCTCGGCGCCGTAGTTGCGGGCGGTGTGGGTCATCAGCATCGGCGAATTCCACGCGGTGGTCGTGGGATCGGCGAGGAGCGGGCGGATGTCGCGGCCGTGCATTTTCCACGGGATGGTGACGCCGGCGGTGCGGCAAAAAAGATCGACGAGATCGGGGGCGTTGACGGGATGCGGGCTGACTTTGCCCTGCGGGATGCGGCCCGGCTGCGAGATGATCAGCGGCGAGGAGACGGTGGCGTCGTAGGGCGCGACCTTCTGATTGAAGCCGTGCTCGCCAAGGCCGTAGCCCTGGTCGGCGGCGAAGACCACGAGGGTGTTTTTCAACTGACCCGAGGCTTCGAGCGCTGCCATCAGTCGGCCCACGCCTTCATCGACGGCGGTCATACACTCGTTTACCTGCTGCACCCAGGCGTCGTAGGATTTTCCGGGCACGAGGGAATCATAGTTGCCAGCCTTGCGGGTCTTGTTGGCCATCGCGGGTTTCCCGTCCTTCCCGAGCATCCAAGCCTTGGTCTGCTCAAGATAGGCGGGTTTGTCCGGCCACGGCCCCACGATGTCCGCGGGGACGGGCGCAGTTTTTCCCTTGAGCGAGCCGCGATGGCGATCGGCGGGCGTAGTCGGGCCGTGAATGGCGCCATAACACAGCCACAGATACCACGGCTTGGCGGCATCGCGTTGGGCGCCCTTGATGTAATCGACGGCCCAGTTGGTGTAGTTGTCGGTGGAGTAGCCGGCGGTCGGGCGATCAACGCCGTTGAAGGTGAGGATTTGGTCGGTGTAGTAGTTGCCCGCATTTTCCGGATGACCCGGACGGTTCCAGACGACCTGGTAGTCCCAATCGCGGCCGAAGCCCGTGTCGGTGCCGGTGTGCCACTTGCCAATCTGAGCGGTCTGGTAGCCCTGCTGGCGGAATTGCGCCGGCACGAACGGGCACTGCGCCGGATCATACCGGCTGCCGGGGTAGGTGCCTTCCATGGTCATGCTCGTGACGGCATGTTGGAGACGGCCGGTGAGAAACGCCGCGCGCGACGGCATGCACCACGCGCCAAAGTAGCTGCGCTCGAAACGCACACCCTGGGACGCGAGTCGGTCGATGTTCGGCGTCCTCACCCACTCGGGCCCGGCGCCGTAACAGCTGAGCGTCTTGTAAGACTCATCATCGGCGAAAATGAACAGGATGTTGGGTCGCTGGGCGCTGGGCGGAGTGGCCGCGAATAACCGGCAGGAAATGAGCGCGAGCAAGGCAATGCAGGGGGCGAGGAGGCGGCGAAGGTTAGGCATGACAGCGGTGGATAGAGGAGGAGGGATGGCGGCGCCTCGGCTCAAAAGCCGAGCGTGTTGGTGAGAACGAACTGCCGTGGTTCGGTGAGGCGGTTATTGCGGTAGTTGAGGCCTTGGTAACTCACGCGGTCGAAAATATTCTGCACGTTGATCTGGCCGGTCCAACTTACGCGCCCGAATTTGTGGCGGTAGCTCGCGAACGGACTGAAGACATACATGTCGTCCGTGGTCTTGGCTGGGATCACCTGAACTCCGGCGACGGAGATGCCGGCGATCGCCTTGCCCTGCTGATAGCGGGCGTTGCAGCCGAGGGCGAAGCCCCGGAGTGCGCCGTCGGTGACGCTGTAGCGCCCGGTGAAGCTCATCGAGTGGCGGGGCGTGCCGTTCAGATCGACGGCGTCGTCGAAAAACTGGTCGGTGGCGGGAAACAGGGTGGCGGGGTTGAGGCCGCGGGCCTTGGCGGTGGCGACGGCTTCCTCGTAGCGGGCGGTGAGCAGCGGGTAGAAATTCGTGAAGCGCACGAGCGACGAGGCGTAGGAGAGGCGTCCGGTGAGATTGGGGGTCGGCGAGAAGAACGCCTCAATCTCGTGACCGCTCGTCTTGCGGTCGCGGTAGTCGTTGAGTCCGGTGAAAGGACGCGCGTTGAACGGAATCAGCTCGTCGCGCGCGGCGGTGGAGATGCCGACGGCGACGTTGGTGCCGACGGTGTTGAAGCGCACGTAGGAGACCGTGATGCGTCCGTCCAGAAAGTTGAGGCGCGCGCCGCCGTCGACGCCCTTGCCGCCGAGGCCGGGGTAAGGACGGCCATTGAGATCGGTGCCGAGGTTGTCGGAAAACTGCCTCGACTCGAGCCAAGCGCCGGTGAAGGAGAGCCAAGGCAGCACGCGCAGCACCGCGCCGTAGCTCTGATTGGTGACCCATTGCTCGTTGATGTCGAAGACCGGAATCGGAGCGCCCTCCGGAAGGACGGCGCCGTTCGCGTCCACGAAGCCGCGGATGCCGGTGGCGGCGTGGGTGCCAAGGCGGGCAATCTTTTGGTGCCAGCGGTCTCGGCTGAGGCCGATGCTGGTGCGGAGTCGATCCTTGAAGTAGCCGCCGAGAAGATTGAGCGAGGTGTTGGCGAGATTTTGGTCGTAGCGCGCGTTGGTGCCGAGGAGATCGCGGCGATAAAAGGCCGTCTCAAGCCCGGCGATCGGATGGTTGCTCAGCGCCTCGTCACGATTGCCGTCGACCAGGTAGTGGTGGCGGTAAACGAGGTTGTTGGTCACCAGCGCCTGGGTGCCCGTGAGGCCGCGGCGGGCGATCTCGGCGAGGGACAGGGATTCGTTGAAGATGTCCTTGTAATATTTCTCGGAGCGGAAGCCGTGGCTGAGCACGGCGCGCTGGGTAATGCCCCACGGGAGCGTGGGGTCGTAGACCAGGACGGCGCGGACGTTGCGAATATCATGGCCGTCGTTGGTGGTGAGCAGCTGATGCTGGATGTAATGTTTCTCGTAGTAGGGATTCGGCGCGAGCTGGGGCGCTACGGGATTGGAGACATCAATAATTGAGGGGTTGACGTCGATAAAGATGCCGCGGCCGCCGAAGGAGGCCTGCAGGTTGTCGTTCAGCGTTTTGGGGCGAACGTTCTTGTCGACCTGCCGGTTGACGGCGAAGAGGCCGCGAAGCGTGCGGTGAAAGTCATGGCGCACTTCGGCGGTGATCGTGTGCCAGCGGAGATCGGCGTAGTTCATCGGGCCGCCCCAGTCCTGATAGCGGGGCACGAGGCTTTCGGGCGCGCTGAGGCGCGGGATGCGCAACGGGTTGACGTCGAGGACCGACAGCGCGGCACCGTTGTTGATTTGAGAATAGCGAAACGTCTGCGTGGCCGTGGATTTTAGATTGTAGAGCTTCCCGCCGATGAGCGTGAAAAGCTGGACGTTGGAGTTGGCGGCGGAAATTGGCGCGGTGCCGACCCCACTGGCCTGCACGCCGGCCAGGCTGGGATTGGCGTCGAGGGCGAGGGTGCCGGTGCCGCGCACATAAACGGTCGAGTCGTCGGTTAGGAGGGCATGAGTGGCGCCGTCTTTCTCGTTTACGCGCTCCCACATGAGGTCGAGCGTCGTGCGCGGGGAGATGTTCCAGCGCAGGGTTCCGGCGATGCCGTTGAGGCGCGAGCCGCCGCGCTCGCGGAAAGATTCGCCGTCATTGTAGAGTGCGTTGAGCCGGAGCGCGACTTTCTTGGGCACGATCACGCGCTGGTCGTCGAGCGACACGCGACGGCCGCCCCACGAGTCCCAGCGCGTGCCGACGCTCGTCGCGGTGCGGCCGAAGCCGGGTCGCTTGGTGCCGACGTTGACGGTGCCGCCGGCATCGACGTCGCCATACGAGAGCCCGCCGGGGCCGCGAGAAAACTCGATGCGCTCGGTGTTGAACACATCCTGCGGCATATACCACGGGAAGCCGTCGCGGAGCTGGCGCACCGAAGGCAGGCCGCGAAAACTGATCTGGTTGCCGGAGCGCGTGCCGACGGCGGCGCCGCGCGTGCCGCCGTCGTTGAAAATATTCTCCGCGCCCGTGGCAAAGTCGGCCGCATCGAGAAAATTCAGCGCCCCGAGATCCGCGAGGAGGTCGGATGTCATCACAGAAATGGCATTCGGGAGATTCTCGAGTTTCTCGTTCGTGCGCGTGCCCGACATCGCGGTGGAGGCGGCGTAACCTCGGTCGGTGCCGGCGGTGACCTCGAAGATTGACAGGGTCAGCGGTTCCTCAGGCGCGGACGGCTTGGCGCTGGGCGTGGTTTGGGCGGAAGTGGCGGCGCTGCCGTGGAGGGATGCGGCCAAGGCGAGGCCCGCGCGAAGAGTGAAGAGCGGAGTATGCATGGGGTGGGAGGCGCCGGTGGCCGAGAGTGCGCGGTGCTATTCGCAGGCGTCCGATTGGCGCCGTCAAGCGAGGTTTGAGCCGTCCCCGGTCGGCAGACGCGGAGACAGGGCGATGAACCCTTGGGAATCCTGCCGCGCCGTCGTCCGTTTCCGCCTGAGGCAAAATTCGACGCGATGAGCCCCCGCGGCGCTGCAGCAGCAATCACCGACGGGCCTCCGCCAGCACCGCGCCTAGCTCAGCCAAGCTCGGCAGCACGAGTTCGATCGGCGGTTGCGCGGTGGCGGCGTCGGCGGCGGTGGCTTCGCCACTGAGCACCAGCACTCCGAGCGCGCCGGCGCGGTGGGCCATCGCGATGTCAGTGTAGATGCGGTCGCCCACCATCGCGATCTGGTCGGGCGCGAGGTTGTGGCGAGCCATGATGCCGGTGAGCATCGTGGGATCGGGTTTGCCGAACACGCGATCGGGGGCGCGGCCCGCGGCTTTTTCCAGCGCAGCGCAGATCGAGCCGCAATCGACGAGCACGTTCGGCTGGTCGGTGGGGCAAACAAGATCGGGGTTGGTCGCGAAGAAGGGCTTGCCTTGCTTGATCCACCACGCGGCGCGGCAGAGGCGCGCATAGGTGAGTGTGAGATCGAAGCCTACCAGCACGGCGTCGGGTGCATCGATGGGATCGTCGGTCGTGAGCGTGAAGCCGGCGTCGGAAAATTCCCCGAGCATGCTCGGTGTGCCGAGGGCGAACAGCCGGCGGATTGCCGGCCGCTCGCGCCGCAGCCAGTCGATCGTCGCGAGCGCCGACGTGTAGATCTGCTCCGGCGCGCACTCGATGCCGAGGCGCGCCAGGTTCGCGCGGTAGTCGGCGGCGCTCTTCGAGGGGTTGTTTGTGAGGAACGTGCAGCCGATGCCGAGCTCGCGCATCGCCGCGAGAAACGGTCGCGAGAACGGGAACAGCGTGCCGCCTTGGTAAACGGTGCCGTCGAGATCGAGGGCGAGGTGGGCGATGCGGCGGAGGCGGGCGGGCGGCAGCGGGGAGGACATCATCAACGGAAAATTATTTCGCCTCGCCGTAGCCGTGCGCCTTGGCCGGCCACGCGAGAATGAACATGAAGGTGCCGCACGCGCCCATGGCCAAGAGCGCGCCGAAGGCCGCGTTCCAACCGTGGTGCTGCACCATCCAGCCGAGACCCACGCCCGACACGAGCGTGCTGGCGTAGCCGAAGAGCCCGGTGAAACCGGCGGCGGTGGCCGCCGCGCGCTTGGTCGCGAGGTTGGCGGCGGTGATACCGATGAGTGCCTGCGGGCCGTAGATGAAGAAACCGGCGAGACCGAGCAGGCCGATCTCAACCCCCACGGAGTGGTTAAGTTTCCAGAAGCCGAGCAGCGCCGCGCAGCCGCCAATCATGCAGAACACGCATGTGCGCGAGCCGCGGCCCTTGAAATAGCGGTCGGTGATCCAGCCGGCGAGCAGCATGCCCACGATGCCCGCGATCTCGAACCCGATCACGATCCAACTGGCGTGCTGGAGGGAGTAGCCCTTCATCTCCTTCAGGAGCGTCGGACCCCAGTCGAGCACCGCGAAGCGCAGGATGTAGACGAAGAAATTCGCCAGCGCGATCCACCAGAGGTGCGGGTTGCCGAAGACGTGAGTGCGGAGGAAGGCCTTGTATTCCACGCTGCTCTTGTCCTCGCCGTGGGTGCCGGTGTCGCCCTCGACCTTGATCTCGGGCAGGCCGACGGAGCTGGGCGTGTCGCGCAGCAGCACGAACA
>JBDSGI010000207.1:0-2708 GCA_039919035.1 Opitutaceae bacterium | reverse complement strand
ACCATTGGGCCGGCTGGGGACGTGGCGCGCGCGCAATACGCCGCGGGCATGATGGCCGGCAAGGCGGCGCCCGGTTACCTCGAGGAGGAAGGCATCGCGCCGCAGTCGAACACCGAGACCTACGCGGCGATGCGCCTCTCGATCAATAACTGGCGCTGGCAGGGCGTGCCATTCTACCTGCGTTCAGGCAAGCGCATGGCCCGGCGCGTCTCCGAAATCGCGATCAATTTCCGCCGGCCGCCAGGCACGCTTTTCGCCGGCGAGACGGCCCGCTTCGACCTCGCGGCCAACACGCTCTCGTTCCAAATTCAGCCGGATGAAGGCCTGAGCCTAATCCTCAACACCAAGGTGCCCGGCTTGGAGACGCGCACGCAGCCGGTGAAGATGAGCTTCCGCTACGCGACGACCTTCGGTTCAAACACGGCCGAAGCTTACGAGCGCCTCGTGCTCGATGCCATGGTCGGCGACGGCACGCTCTTCATTCGTGGCGACGAGGCCGAGGCCTCTTGGAAACTCTGCACCCCGGTGCTCGATTACTGGCGCAGCGTGGGGCGCACCGGCATGGATGCTTATCCCGCCGGCTCATGGGGCCCGCCCAGCGCCGACGCGCTCCTTGCGAAACAGCATCACTGCTGGCGCCAACCCTAATTATGCCCGCGATTTTTGACGCGTTGCCCGGCATCGAAGTGCCCGTCGGCGAAATTTCGAAGCGGCTCGCGCTGATGTGGGTCGAGACGAGCGCGGACGGCCAGCCCGCGCTGGAGACCGATGACGCGAAGGCCACGCAGGTGAACTTCGTGCTCCACCTTGGGCTCAACACCACGGCGGAGGATGCCGCGCGGCAATTCGAGACGGTCGTTAACTTTTCCCGCCGCACGCCGAGCCGCATCGTGGTGCTCTGTCCGCTCCATGCCGATGTGCCCGAGCCGATCATGCGGGCAAAAATCTTCAGCGAATGTTTTCTGGGAAAATCTAAGTCCGACAAACGCTGCGTCGAGTTTGTGATGCTGAGCTATTCGCGGAGCGCGCGGCCTTTCCTCGAAAACCAAGCCTCGATCTGCCTCTCGACTGATCTGCCGCTCTATTATTGGGCGCACCGCTTCTCCACCACCGGCCGGCTCGCCGACTACCGCTATCTCCTCGGCCGATCGAAACGCGTGCTGATCGACAGCGCGATCGCACCGACCGACGCGCTTAATTACGCGTGGCCCAATCCCGCCGCGATCCGCGATCTGGTTTACTGCCGGTTGCTGCCGGTGCGGCAAAGCATCGGGCAGTTTCTTTCCGTCTACGCGCCGGCGACGCTCATCGACGGTCTTCAGGGCGTGACCGTGTCGCACGAGGTCTCGCTTGCGGCCGAGGGCCGGGTGCTGCTCGCGTGGCTGCGACGTCGCCTGATCGCCTGCGGGGCAAGCTCTGACTCGATTGCCACCACGCTCACGCCATTGGTAAGCGGACAGAGCGGCAGCTTGGCGGTGAGTTTCCAATTCGCCGCCCCGGGGCGGACGTTTCGCTGGAGCGGTGATCTCAGGACGGGCCACGCGCTCTTCGAGGCCGATTTGGGCGCGGGGCGCACTCGGTTGGCGGCGGCGGTGAGCCTGCTGCCGCCGGAAAACGCGCTGAGCGAGGCGATGTTCTTCTGACGGCCGGCGCCATTCGTCTTTATGAAAACCAAAATGCGCGTCACCGGCCTCGGCGGGGTTTTCTTTAAAGCGAAAGACACGAAAAAACTGCAAGACTGGTATCGGAAACACCTCGGGCTGCCGCTCGATCCGAATTGGGGTGGCATGGCCTTCGAATGGAGCGAGGCCAAGACGCCCAAGAAGAAAGGCGCCACGATCTGGAGCGCGTTCGACGCCGACACGGACTATTTCGGACCCGGCAAGCAGACCTTCATGCTGAACTATCGGGTTGCGAACCTGAAGAAGGTGCTCGCGGCGTTGAAGCAGGAAGGGGTGTGGGTGGATCCGAAGACAGAGGCGTCCGAGTTTGGAAAATTCGGTTGGATCAAAGATGGCGAGGGCAACCGGATCGAATTGTGGCAGCCGCCGGGGCCGAAGCGGAAGTCGGCTAAAAAATGAACCCCGGACGCGATCTTCTCCTGTTTTTGTTGGTCGTCGCCCCGGCGTTTGAGCTACGGGCGGCCGAGCCGGCCGTGGCGGTTGGGGTTGCGCGGATCGATATTACCCCTGAGGTGCCGATCCAGCTGGCGGGCTACCAGTCGCGCACGACCGAGGCGCCGCGCGTGGGCATGCCGCTTACGGCCCGCGCGCTTGCAATCGGCTCCGACGCCGAAAGCCCGGTGGTGCTGATCACGGCGGAGGTGATCGCGATCAGCGAGGCGATCAGCGAGGCGGTATCAGCGGCGATTCGCGCGCGATATCCGATTCCCCGCGAGCGCATCGCGGTGTGCGCCACGCACCAGCACAACGGACCCGCGATTGCGGGGACCATTCCCTTCATGTTTTCCCGCGATCTGTCGCCGGACGCGACGGCGCGAATCGACCGCTACGCCGAGACGCTGCGTGACAAGTTGATCGCGGTGGCCTTGGCGGCGCTCGCCGACCGCAAGCCCGCGCGGCTGGCGTGGGCGCAGGGTGCGGCGGATTTCGCGGTGAACCGCCGGCTCATCGTCGACGGCAAACATGCCGGCTACAAGGCCACCCCCGGCGGGCCGGTGGATCACGCGCTGCCCGTGTTGCGCGCGG
>JBDSGI010000206.1:0-5461 GCA_039919035.1 Opitutaceae bacterium | reverse complement strand
GCGCGACCCACCTCGGGCCGGTCGGCAGCGGCGCGCTACTGAAGCTCGTCAACAACTTCATGGCCGGCGTGCAGGTCGCGGCGATGGGCGAAGCGCTGGCGTGGATCGAGCGCACGGGGCTCGACCGCACCCAGGCGCTGGCGTTTCTCAGCGAGGGCGCGGTCGGCAGTCCGGTCACAAAAACCGTCGCCGCCCGCATGGCGGCGGCGGACTTCACGCCTAATTTTTTCCTGAAGCTTATGGCCAAGGATCTCGGTTACGCTGTCGCGGAGGCGGCGCACGCGGGCCAGACGCTCTCGACCGCCGCGACGGCACTGCTGCGCTTCCGCGCGGCCGTCGCGGCTGGGCACGGCGAGCAGGACATGGCGGCGGTGGTCCACGCCGCGCGCGCGGATCGCTGAGGGTCTGTGGCTCGCGGAGGCGATGGAGCGCGCCAAGGATCGCGCGGCGCGAAATTTTTCGTCGTGCAATCCCCCGAGGTCACTATGACAAAGATAGTCAGCGCGCCGCCACCCCAGCCAGCCTCAGCCATCTTCCCCCAAGCAAACATGCCCAAAATCCCCAACCCGTTCACCGAGCAGCGCGCCACCCGCACCCGTTACTGGGTCGTGGTGTTCGCCATCGTGCTCGCCGTGGTCCAATACATTGATCGCGTCGCCATCTCTCAGGCCAAGGACGGCATCTCCAAGGAGCTGAACTTCTCGGACGCGCAGATGGGGTCGATCTTTGCCGCCTTTGGATTGTCCTACGCCCTCTTTGAGATCCCCACCGGGTGGCTCGGCGACAAAATTGGCGCGCGCAAGGTGCTCGTGCGCGTCGTGCTCTGGTGGTCGTTTTTCACCGCGGCGACCGGCTGGGCTTGGAGCTTCGTCTCGATGTGGATTACTCGCCTCCTGTTTGGCGCGGGCGAGGCGGGCTGCTTCCCCAACCTGACCAAGGCGTTTAGCACCTGGTTGCCGAAAAACGAGCGCACCCGGGCCCAATCGCTCATGTGGATGGGCGCGCGCTGGGGCGGGGCGTTCACGCCGCTGCTCGTCGTGACGGTCATGGCGTTCGTCAACTGGCGCGTGGCGTTTCAGATATTTGCCGGCTTGGGTGTGGTGTGGGCGGTCGTATTTTGGCTCTGGTTCAAGGACAACCCTCGCGATCACAAGGGCGTCAACGCCGCCGAGCTGGAACTCCTCAAGGAGAGCGCCGCGAACGCCACCGGCCACGGCAACGTGCCCTGGCTGACGCTCATCAAACGCCCGAGCGTCTGGTTGCTGTGGGGTCAGTATTTTTGCCTGAGCTACGGCTGGTATTTCTTCGTCACGTGGCTCCCGGATTATCTCAACACCAGCGGTCGACCAATTCTCTCCAACGCTTTTCTGAGCTGGCTCGCCGGGCAAATGGAAGGAACCGTGCGAACCGACCTGATTCAGCCGCTCCTGAAGGCCGTGTTGGCGGGCGTGCCGTTGTTCTTTGGCGGTTTCGGCTCCCTGTTCGCAGGCGTAATCTCCACCAGGCTAATCGCCGGCGGCGCGGACGTCGTCAAGGTGAGGCGCGCATTTGGCGTCAGCGGCTTTGTGGGGGCGTCGGCGCTGTTGATGACTTCATTCTACCTGAAGGACCCTCTGCTCGCGATGCTGGCGATGGGCTGCGCGAGTTTCTGCAACGACATGACCATGCCGGGCAGCTGGTCCGCCTGCATGGACATTGGCGGAAAATTCGCCGGCACCGTCTCCGGCAGCATGAACATGATGGGCAATTTCGGCGGCATGGTCGGCCCCTGGGCCGTCGGTATAATCCTGACTGCCACCACCGTCGCCACTGCCTCCGGCACGACCAAGAACTGGGAACTGGTCTTCGCGATCTCCTCGGTAATTTATTTCCTCGGAGCGCTTTTCTGGTTCTTCATCGACCCGGTGACGCCGCTGGAAAAAGACGAACACGAGCCGCGCGCGGCGACGTGATAGTTTGCCGGCAGATCGTATTTTATACGATTTCCTTGATCGCCTTGCCCTCGACAAACGTCAGGCGCTCGTTGCGGCCGAGATGGGGGTAGGTGAGCGTGTGTTGGTCGAGGCCGAGCTGGTTCAGGATCGTCGTGTGGATGTCGCGAAAGTGAAAGGGCTTCTCGACGGCGTGCAGACCGATCGCATCCGTCGCGCCGACGACGCGACCGCCTTTGATGCCGCCGCCGGCCATCCACATACTGAATCCGTAATTGTGATGATCGCGGCCCTTGCCGGCCTCGGCTTCCGGCGAGCGGCCAAATTCGCCGCCCCACACGAGCAGCGTGCTGTCGAGCAGACCGCGGCGCTTGAGATCCGCGATGAGGCCGGCGATCGGCTTGTCAACGTGCGACGCCATGCGGAGGTGGTTTTCCTCGATGTCATCGTGCGCGTCCCAAGTGAGACGGCCCGAGCCGCCCCCGGAAACCACGGTGATGAAGCGCACGCCCTTCTCGACGAGCTTGCGCGCGAGCAGGCAGCGGCGGCCGTAGTCGTTAGATGCGGGCGTGCCGATGCCGTAGAGGTCGAGCGTCTCCTGCGGCTCGCGCGAGAGGTCGAGCACGTCGGGTGCCTCGGTCTGCATGCGAAACGCGAGGTCGTAGGCGTTCATGCGCGCAGAGAATTCCTCGTCGATCGAATCGGCGGCGGTGTTGTTGAGGCCTTGCATAAGATCGAGCGTGCGGCGGCGTTCGGCGGGTGACACGCCAGGAGGCAGATCCAAGTTGAGCACAGGTTTGTCACCGGGCCGGAACATCGTGGGCTGGTAAATCGCCGGCAGGAATCCCTGCGAATACATCGGCTGGCCCGCGGGCAACGCGCCGTCGGGGTCGGGCATCACGACGTAGGACGGCAGAGAGTCCGTCTCCGCGCCGAGCCCATAGGTGATCCACGAGCCCATGCTCGGCGCACCGGGGACGACCCGACCGCTGAAGAGTTCGTATTGCGCGGCGGAGTGGACGACGGAGTTGCCCTGGCACGAGCGGATGACGGCGAGATCGTCGACGCACGTCGCGACGTGCGGGAAGAGATCGGAGACGTCGATGCCGCTCTGGCCGTATTTCTTAAACGTGCGCTTGGAGCCGAGTAGTTTCGCGGTGGGCTTGATGAACTGGTATTTCACCTCGCCGAATTCCTTCGGGCGCGACTGGCCGCTGAGTTCGTTGAGCAACGGCTTCGGATCGAACGTCTCCATCTGGCTCGGCCCTCCGGCCATGAAAAGGAAGATCACCGACTTCGCCTTGGCGGGGAGCGGCGGGCGCTTGGGCGCGAGCGGATTTGCCGGAGAAGCCGTGGCGGCACGCAGACTTTGGGCGTGCAGCATCGCGGTGAGCGCGAGTCCCCCGAAGCCGCAGCAGGAGTCGCGGAGGAACTCGCGGCGCGACTGCGGCCGGTGCGCGTGGGCATGACCGGGGCCGGGGCAGCTATGGGACATAGAGAAACGCGTTGAGGTTGAGCATCGCGAGGGCGAACTCCTTCGGTGGTGCGCCGCTGCGCAGGAAATCGACGCCGAGTTTTTTCTCGGTCGCGGTCGGGGCGCGGCCGACGGCGAGCCAGTAGGCGCGCTCGACGACCGGCGCGGCCTCGGCGCCGGCTTCTCGTGTGAGGCGCGCGGCCAACGCGGCCGAGAGTTCGTTGGCGAGTTTGCCGTTCATCAGCTCAAGCGCCTGCGGCGCGTGCGTGCTCGATTCGCGCTTGCCACAACTTGAGAGCAAATCCGGCTGATCGAAAGTCTCCATGAACGGCAGCCGCAAATTGCGTTTCGCGATCAGATAGATCGAGCGCCGATTGTGCTCGGCGATATCCGTCGTCACCGCCCACTGCGAGGGTTTGTAGAGCAGCTTAACTTGGTCGGCGTCGACGGGCACCATTACGCTTTCGCCGCCGCGCTTCGGGTTGAGCTGGCCGGAGACGGCGAGCATGGTGTCGCGGATTTCCTCGGCGGTGAGCCGGCGCGGCCGGACGTGCCAGAGGAGACGATTTTCGGGATCGAGCCGGGTGGCGGCGACCGCGATCGCGGAGCGCGATGATTGGCGATAGGTGCTGCTCAAAACAATGAGCCGGTGCAACGGCTTTGCTTTCCAGCCGCCGGCCACAAATTCGTGCGCCAGCCAGTCGAGCAGCTCGGGGTGGCTCGGGCGGTCGCCGTTGTTGCCAAAATCGTTCGGCGTTTTCACGAGGCCGGTGCCGAAGTGGTGCTGCCAGATTCGGTTTACGGCGACGCGCGGAGTGAGCGGGTGCGATGGCGCGGTGAGCCAGCGGGCAAGTTCAGTGCGCGGAGCGGCCGTGTCGGCGGGCAGTTCCGGCAGATCGTCACTCACGAGCACCGTCGGCGGGCGCGGTGCGACGGGATCGCCCTTGCTGTCCCAATCGCCGCGCTTGAGCACGTGGATGGCGGTGCGCTTGGCGGGCTCGTTGCGAATCGTGAGAATTGAGGGTGGTGAGGGCGGGAGCGTGGCTTCGAGATCGCGAATCTCGCGCGTCACCTTCTGGCGATCCGCACCCTGAAGGTTTTCCAACCGGCCCCGAAGTTCGTCGAGCTGCGCGTTAAGTGGCTTCCATTTCTCCTCAAACGGCTCCCGTTCGGCAGGCGGCAGCAGTAAAATGCTGTGCTCCTGCGTGGCTGAGAAATAGGCCTGCAACCGATAGTAGTCCTTTTGCAGAACCGGATCTATTTTGTGATCGTGGCACCGGGCGCAGCCGACGGTCAGGCCGAGAATCGCCGAACCAACGACGTCGGTGCGCTCAATGAGAACTTCGTTGCGGCTGACAGCGACGTTTTGGTTGCCGGCGTTGCGGCGGACGGCGCCGAAACGGTGGAAGCCCGCCGCCGTCGCCAACTCAAGATCGTCGGGCGCGATTTCGTCGCCGGCGATTTGCTCGGTGATGAAACGGTCGAACGGTTTGTCGCGGTTCAGCGAATCGATCACGTAGTCGCGAAAACGCCAGGCCTCGGGCATATGGCGATCATACTCGAAGCCCTCGGTCTCGGCGAAGCGGACGACATCCAGCCAGTCGCGCGCGAAATGTTCGCCGTAGCCCGGACTCGCGAGCAGGCGATCGACGACGCACTCGTAGGCATCGGCGGATTGGTCGGCGAGAAACGCCGCGCTCTCCTCCGGCGTCGGCGGCAGCCCCGTGAGGTCGAAATAAACGCGGCGGAGCAACTCGCTCTTCGCCGCCGCGGGGGCGGGCAGGAGTTTCTGGGCTTCGAGTTTCGCGAGCACGAAGCGATCGATGGCACTGGCCGGCCATTCGGTGAGCTTCACATTCGGCGCCGCGACAGTCTTGACGGGCTGAAACGCCCAGTAGCCCCGCGCCTGCTTGGGGTCGGTCGCAGCGTTGAGCAGTTTCGTCTCCGCCGTGCGCGGGTCGGGCGCGCCCATTTGAATCCAGCGCTCGAAATCCGCGATCACCGTCGCGGGCAGCTTCGGCTTTTCGGGTGGCATCTGGAAATCCGCGTCGTCGTG
>JBDSGI010000205.1:0-3377 GCA_039919035.1 Opitutaceae bacterium | reverse complement strand
GCAAAATCGCAGGCGACCGGGGAGTGGTCCCACACGGTCAGAGCGTCGAAGTTTTCCGCGCCGAAAAACGAAATCACGCGGCGCGCGGCGATACCGCTGCCGCAGCCCCAATCGAGCACGTTGCGCGCGGCGGGTTTCCAGCCTCGCAGTCGCAGTTCACGCAGCACTTGGTCCCATTTCCAGCCGATGCGTTCGGCGTAGGTGAAATCGTAGCAGGCAAGGTCGGCCCTAGTTTCCCAATACGGGCCGGTGGCGGCGGTGCCGCTGAGGAATTTCGCGCGCAGGCGGCCGAGTGCGTTCCAGTCGAGGTCTTCCCAAGTCATGACGCTAAATCAGAGTTCAAAGCTAAGATTTTCAGCGAGGCGTTGCCGGCGGATGCCGTAGAACGCGGCGAACTCGCGGATTGCGGCCGCGCGGTCGGGATCGCCGGTCGGGTGGGTCTTGAGGGCGGCGATCATAAGATTTTTTGCGGTGTGTTCGGTGGAGATGAACTCGAAGACCTTGGTGCGGTAACCGGCCCATTCGAGCAGCTGCGCACGGAGCGCGTCGGTGACGAACTCCGCCTGCCGTTCTTGGAAAATTCCATGGCGCAGTGCGCTGGCGAGCACGGGGGGCGCGGTGAGTTGCGGACGCAATTCTTTCTGGCAACACGGCGAAACCACGAGGAGGCGGGCGCCTGCGCCGATGCCGCGGGCGAGCGCATCGTCCGTTGCGGTGTCGCAGGCGTGGAGCGCGATGAGGACGTCGGGCGGAACTTCGCTTTTTGATTCCCTAGTTTCGATCGGAGCGGCGGCAATCTGGCCGGCGGTGAAGGTGAGCTGGGAGAAATTATTATCGCGGGCGACGCGGTTGCAGAGATCGACGAGCTCCGGCCGAGCCTCGATGCCGTGCACGCGGGCCTTGTCTCCGAGTAGGTGCGCGACGGCGAAGGTTAGGTAGCCTTTGCCGCTGCCCATATCGACGACGGTGGCCGGCCGATCCGACGGCAGTGCGGCTTCGGCCAAGAGGTGACTGAGCAGCTCGGCGAATTTCTGAATCTGACGAAACTTGTCCGCCATCCCTTCACGGGGCTGGCCGCGATCGTTGACGACTCCGAGGGCGCGAAGCCACGGCGCGTCCGTCGGAATGAGATGATTCTTGGCGCGGTCGTGAGCGAGCGGAGTTACCGGAGGATTCGGGAGAGCGGACGGAGCGGCCGAGCGCAGGACCCGCAGTCGGTCGGTGCCGGTGGGGTTGGCCTCATACTGCGCGGTCTGCGTCGTCGTGAACAAATGCGCATCGAGAAAATCACGACCGACGAGCGCGTCGAGTTGCGCCAGCGCCTCAGCGGGCGGCAGGTTCTTCGTGATGTCACGGGTGGCGTGTCGCCAGACGAACGCGAGGTGAGGGCCGGCTTTGAGCGCGACGGGACGCACGAAGACGTTTTTCAGCGTGGCATCGGCGCCCCGATGTTTGCCCAGCGTAAGGTTGACGAGCGTGCCCGCGCCAACCGCCGCGCGCAGCAAATCCAGAAAACGATCGCGAGCCGGAGGCGGGATGGGCGCGATCATTCGGGCAGCGTCACTTCGGCAGAAACTCGGTGGTCATGGCCGCGGCCGCCGTGACCTTGCCCTTTTTGAGCAGCCCGAGCTCTTCGAGCGTCGCGATCTGCTGGGTGTAGCGCGCGGGATCGAGGCGGCCGATCTGGGCGGGGCCGCCGGTGGTCTCGCGGCCGGTGACGAGTTTTTCGTCGATGATCATCTTGCGGGAGAAGGCCATGAAGGCGTCGGTGTTGGTCGCGTTGGCCTTCTTGAGTGCTTCGTGGGCGGGCGTGGGGTCGCTCTCGAGGTAGTCGCGCCAGCCACGGATGTAGGCGCGGGTGAAGGCGCGCAGTTCGTCGGGGTGCTCACGGGCGAATTTCTTGTTGGTGATCAGGACGGCGTAGCCGCGGAAGCCGGCGTCCCATGTCGAGAGGAAGCGGGGCATTTTTCCGCCCGCGTTCACGATGTGGTAAGGCTCGGCGATGAAGTAGCCCTGCTGCAACGCCTCCTTGTTGCCGAGGAAAGCCGCGCTCGAAAAATTCTGCGCGATGACATTTATCTTCAGCTGATATTTCTTTTTCAGGAATTCGAGAAAGGGCCAGCCCGGGCGCGCGATGATGGTCTTGCCCTGGAGGTCCTCAAATTTTCTGACCGGGCTATCGGCGTGGACGAGGATGCCCGCGGGGTCGTCTTGAAAGACGGCCGCGAACTGCACGAAGGGCAGGCCTTCGGCCTGTTGCAGGAGCGTCCCGATGTCGTCGGCCTGGCCGATGTCGGCCTTGCCAGTGGCGACGCTCGGCATCACATGCGCGCCCGGCCCGCCCGGGATGAGGGTGACGTCGATGCCTTCCTCGCGGAAGAAGCCCTTGGCCTGCGCCTGATAAAATCCGCCGTGCTCCGGCTCCGCGACCCAGTCGAGCTGCACGGTGATCTTGAGCGGCTTTTTATCGGCGGCGACAAGTGAAGCGACGAGCATCGAGGCGAGAGAGAGAAGACGGAAATTCATGGAAGGAGATTTATCTGGAATTCAGAATTCAGGAAGGGAGAGAGGCGTTTGCCTGATTTCCAGTTTTCCAGATTCTTATCTGTCGGTGCGTTCGTAGGAGTCGTGCCAGTGATGGAGGGCGAACCACGCCAGCGCGAGCACGACGGCGTTGAAGATGAAGCCCAAGATGCACGTTGCCGCCGCCGTGGCGAACAGCGCGGGATATTTGGCTTGGCTTGAAAAAATCACGGCTTGAAAACCAAGTCCGCCTCCATCGCCGGCGGACGAGCCAGCGTTCATGTCCGCGACGACCGCGCCGATAGGCGCAAGCGTGGCCGCGATGCGGAGGCCGGTGAAGAAATACGGGAGGGCGGCTGGCACGCGCAGATGGATGAACTGATCCCAGCGGCTGGCGCGGTAGAGACCGAAGAGCTCAACCAGATTGCGATCCGTGGAGATGAGGCCCTGGGTGGTGTTCACCACGAGCGGGAAGAACGCGATCACGAAGGTGAGGAGCGCCACGCTTTTCAGGCCGGCGCCGACCCAGATGACGCAAATCGGCGCAAGAATCGGGAGCGGCGTCATCTGCAGCGCCATGAGAAATGGATAGAGGCTCGAGCGCACGAGCGGCGAGAGGGAGAGGAGGTAGGAAACGACTGCACTCACCGTAACGGCGAGGGCAAAGCCGAGGAGCGCGCCCTGGCTGGTGTTCCAAGCGGCGCGCGCAATGGTATCGCGATGTTCGGAGAATGCCGCGAGCACGGCCTCCGGACTCGGCAGCAGAAACCTCATGTCCGTCGAAAGGCTCACGTGGATGCCGAGCCAGATTGCGAGCACCACCGCGCCCATAAGGGCGGGAGGCAGAATTTTGA
>JBDSGI010000204.1:0-10512 GCA_039919035.1 Opitutaceae bacterium | reverse complement strand
ACCGCCCTGGGAATTCATTGGAGGAAATTTATGAGCCCTGAAAGTGCGACACTCGTTTCGCCCCTTCAGGGCTCGATTTGGTTTCGATTCGGTTTCCCGGGGCGTTGCCCTGGGCTATCGAGTTTCGCCCCGTTGGGGCTGACGCTCCGCTCGCCGGCAAATGGAAACGAGATGCCCCCATGACCCCGCTCCTTCGCAGCAAACTCTTCGTGCCCGGCACACGGCCGGAGTTTTTCCCGAAGGCCCTCGCGAGCGCCGCCGACGCCATCTCGTTCGATCTCGAGGACGCCGTGGCTGAGGACCGTAAGGGCGAGGCGCGCGATCTCGTCGGCCGCGCGCTCGCCTCGCCGGAATTTGCCGCCGCGCGGCAGGTCCTGATCGTGCGCGTCAACGCCCTCGGCACGGCTCATTTTGCGGCCGACCTCGCGGCGGTCATTACGTCGCGGCTCGATTTCCTGAACGTGCCGAAAGTCGAGTCGCCCGACGACATCCGCGCCGTCGTCGCCGCGCTCGCGCCGCTCGAGGAGGCCCGCGGCCTCGCGGGCCCGGTGCGCTTGCTCGCCAACATCGAGTCGCCCCGCGGCCTCCGTCTCGCCGCGGAGATTGCGCAAGCCGACTCGCGCGTCTCGGGTCTGCAACTCGGCCTCGGGGATCTTTTCGAGCCGCTCGGCATCGATCGCGCGGATGCGGCGGCGGTGCATCACGTGCAGCTCGCGCTGCGTCTCGCGGCGGGCGAAGCGGGCCTCTGGGTGCTCGATACCGGCTTCGGCGCGATCAAAGACACCGACGGGTATCGCCGCGAAGCGCTGCAGGCGAAGCGCCTCGGCTTCCTCGGCAAGACCTGCCTGCACCCGAGCCAGATCGCGATCGCCAACGAGGTCTTCCGCCCGAGCGACGACGAGATCGCGCAGGCGCGCCGCGTGGTCGAGGCGGCGCGCGATGCGAAGGCCAAGGGCCTCGGCGCGTTCCTCGTCGACGGCCGCATGATCGACGCGCCGTTCCTGCGCCGCGCCGAGGCGCTCGCGGCGCTGACCTGATTTTATTCGCCGATGCCCGATCTGAAAAGACGCGATTACACCCCCGCCGCGCGCGGCCCGCTCGACGGCGTGCGCGTGCTCGATCTCTCGCGGCTCTTTGCGGGCAACGTCCTCACCCAGGTTCTCGGCGACTACGGAGCGGAAGTGATCAAGGTCGAGCCGCCGACGGGCGACACGTTGCGCGACTGGAAGACCGCCGGCGTCTCGACGCACTGGAAAATCTATGCGCGCAACAAAAAGAGCCTCGCCCTCGATCTGCGCAAACCCGCCGCCGTCGATCTGGTGAAGCGCCTCGTGCGCACCTCGGCGATTTTCCTCGAGAGCTTCCGGCCCGGCGTGCTCGAGGAGATGGGCCTCGGCCCGGCGGCGCTGCTCGCGCTCAACCCCCGCCTCGTGGTCGTGCGCATCTCGGGTTTCGGGCAGGACGGCCCGTATGCGCAGCGCCCCGGCTTCGGCACGATCATCGAGGGCATGTCGGGCTTCGCCTCGTTCAACGGCTTCGCCGACCGCGAGCCCGTGCTGCCGCCCATGTATCTCGCCGACGGCGTGGCCGGCCTCTACGGCGCCTCCGCCGCGATGATCGCGCTGCGCGCGGCCGAGCGCGACGGTCGCGGACAAGTCATCGATCTGCCGCTGCTCGATCCGCTCTTCGCCATTCTCAGCCCGCAGGCGGCCAACCACCGGCTTACGGGAAAAACGAAGCCGCGCACGGGGAGCCGCTCGACCAATTCCGCCCCGCGCAACACCTACCGCTGCCAGGACGGCCGCTACGTCGCGCTCTCCGGATCGACGCAGAGGATGAGCGAGCGCCTCTTCGCCGCCATCGGCCGCCCCGAACTCGCGACGGACCCGCGTTTCCGCACCAACGCCGACCGCCTGAAAAACGTGGAGTCGCTCGACGCGATCATCGGCGAATTCATCGCCATGCGCACCCAGGCGGAGAACGTCTCGTTCTTCGAAAAAGCCGAGGTCACCGTCGGCCCCATCTACGACATCACGCAGATCCTAGCGGATCCGCACTTCATCGCACGCGAGATCGTCGCGGACTATCCCGACGCCGAGCTCGGCGGCGCGCTGCCGATGCACACTGTCGTGCCGCGCCTCTCCGCCACGCCCGGCACGATCCGCACGCCCGCGCCGCGCCTCGGCGAGCACAACCGCGCCATCCTCGCCGAGCTTGGCCTCGGTGATTCCGCCTACGCGCAACTGGTGTCCGCCGGCGTGGTGATCGAGCCCACTGCGCAAACATGACCGCCCCGCTCGTCAATCCGGGGGGCGGCCTTTCATTTGGGCGTGACGATCAGCCCGAGGCCGCCCGGCTGCGCTCGGCGATGCTGCTGGTCGGCGCCGGTTATCTGTTTCTGACGCTGTGCGACTACCGCGAGGGAATCGCCAATCTCGCCCTGCGCTTTCTGCTCAAGGACCACCTGCACCTGACCGCGACACAGTTGGCGGGATTCATCTTCATCACCAAGCTCGCTTGGTATTGCAAACCGCTCGCCGGCCTCCTCGCCGACAACGTGCCGCTGTTCGGCACACGCCGAAAGGGTTACCTCGTGCTGTTCTCCGCTGTGGCGGGCGGGCTGTGGTTCGCGCTCACCTTCGCCCACGACTCCTACGCCTCCATGCTGTGGCTGGTCATTGCAATCAACTTCGCGCTGATGATTGTGCATACGACTCTGGGCGGGATGCTCGTCGAAGCTGGACAGATCCTCGGCGCCACCGGCCGCATGAGTGCCGTGCGCAACGGAATGGAAAATTTTGGCATGCTCCTGTCCGGCCTCGTCGGCGGATGGGTCGCGGCCCAACTGCTGCACCACGGCTTCCTGATCAATGCGGCCCTAATAGCCGTGCTGGCCGTGCTGTTCGCGAAAACGCTTCGGGAAAAGAGCGAGGGGAGGGCCGTGAACGAAAAACCCAGGTGGGCGCGGGCGCATTTCGCGGAGTTGTTCCGATCTCACACGCTCTGGGTGGCCGCCGGGTTCTGGGTGCTGATCAAATTCTCGCCGGGCTTCGGGACTCCGTTGTTTTTCTATCAAAGCGAGACGCTTAAATTTTCGCCGCAGCACATCGGCTACCTTGCGTTCGTCGCGGCAGGCTCGGGCCTGCTCGGCAGCGTGGTCTACATGAAAATTTGCCGTCGCGTCGCGCTCGTCCGACTGCTGTGGCTCGGTGTGGGCCTGCACGCCGCCTCGTCGCTGACCTACTTCGCCTACCGGTCGATGGGCTCCGCCCTGGCGATCGAGGCGCTGTATGGGCTCTGCAACGCCCTCGCGTTCATGCCCATCTTCGACCTGCTCGCGCGCGCCACGCCGCGGAAGTTCGCGGCGCTCGGCTACGCGCTCATCTTCAGCCTCGGCAGCCTGTCCGTGTCGGTCTCCGACGTGCTCGGCTCATGGATCTACCAGCAATCCGGCGAAAGCTTCACGGCGATGATCCTCCTAAACTCCGGCACGTCCGCGGTTGTGCTGCTAGCCATTCCTTTTCTGCCCCGCGTGCTGGTGGCCAGCCGGGATGGAGATAGCCAGCGCCCGGCTTGAGCGCCTAGAGGTCGCACTCCCGACGTGCCGCTCAAAAACCACACGGTCGAACCCGGCTTGCGAAACTGGCCGTGATTACAAGACACCGTTGTTTCGCGATGTCCTACTTGACGTCCCTTTTCAACCGCCCGAATCGCTCCGCTTCCAACCTCATGGCCACCGCCCTTTGGTCGGCTGTCATTTCACTTTCAATGGTGGCTAGCTGCCGGCGGGCATTTTCATCACCGTGGGCCGCGGCCACGCTCCACCAGCGATGGGCTTGGATCGGATCTCTCGGTACGCCGTCGCCATTGCGATACGCGGAACCAAGGGCGAACTGGGCCGCAACATTGCCCAACTCCGCCGCTTTACGGAACCACCGTACGGATTCGGTGGCGTCGGCTGGCATGCTGTCGCCCGCGCTATATATAACGCCAAGACAATAGTGGGCGGGGGCGAAACCCTGCTCCGCCGCCTTGCGGAACCATCTTGCCGCCTCAACCCCATGCTTTGGCACTCCCTCGCCGCCGGCATGCATCGTGCCCAACGCGAATTGAGCCTCTACGACACCCAAATCCGCTGCCTTGAGATACCACTTCGCCGCCTCGACACTGTCCTGCGGCGCACCTGTGCCACTCCGATACGCCAAGCCGAGCTTGGTCTGTGCCTCCGTCATGCCCTGTCCCGCCGCCTCGTGAAGCCAATTGAGCGCTTCGGCCATATTTCGCGGCACGCCAAGGCCATCGGCATACATCAGCCCAAGATTGCATTGGGCTTCCGCCACACCTTTTTCCGCGGCGGCGCGGTACCATCTTGCCGCCTCGGCACGGTCCTTCAGCACGCCATCTCCTTCGGCGTGCATTTTGCCAAGGCTCAACTGCGCCTCAGCCACGCCGTTTTCGGCGGCGCGGCGATACCACTTTGCGGCCTCGCGATTGTCCCGTGGCAAGCCCTCGCCGTAGTCATAGATGAAGCCGAGGTTGAATTGTGCCTCGGCGACCTCCTGTTCCGCCGCCCGGCGGTACCATTTTACGGCCTCAGCGCTGTCTTTCAGCACACCTTCGCCGTCACCGATGCGGAACATCAGCCCAAGTATCGTTTGAGCATTGGCCTTCCCCTGTTCCGCAGCCTTTCGTAACCACTTCACGGCCTCGGTACTGTTCTTCGCCCCTCCCTCGCCGGTGCGGTACATCAAGCCAATGCGGAACTGAACTGAGGCATCCTCCAGGTCGTGTTTCGCCAGTAAGTCGGCAATGCCCTCCGCTCCAGCCGGGGGAAGAACGGCAACCAAGAAAAGGGCTAATCCTAGCTTCATCGTAACGCAGCGAATCCTATTTGCGCGGCCTATAAACGCGCAAGCTGGGTCGGAAATGTTGCCTTGGCAAGCCGGAGCGGTGGGAGACCGTGGTCGACTAAGGGTTACCTCTTGCCAGCAACCAGTCCTTCGCAACTCAATAGTTTTCTCCCTTCGATATTATTTTGTCCATGCTGGAGTCCGCGTCGTGCGCGCCGGCCTTGGCCCCATGCACCTTCACCCGCCCCCGGCTTCGTCTGAGACCATCGATCTGGAGTCCGTATTCGCATGATCACACTTAAGGGATCGATTTCGGCCATGAGTTCGGCGGTCGCCTTGGTAGCCCTGCCGATTCGTGCGGCGTCGCCCGGAGGCGACATACGGGCCTTCATGGATCGCCATTGCTCCAGTTGTCACAATGACGTGGACCGGGAGGCGGGTCTTGATCTGACGGAACTGGAATATGCGCCCAGTGACCCCAAAAATCTTGCCCGGTGGATAACGATTCACGATCGCGTTCACGACGGCGAAATGCCCCCGAAAGAAAAGAAGCGACCGCCGGAGGGAGACACCGTCGCATTTGTGAAGAACCTGGCGGCAGCCTTGACGGCCTCGGACGAGGTTTTGGTTGCTCAAACGGGACGCACCACCCGGCGTCGTCTGAACCGGACGGAATACGAGCACGCGGTGCGGGATCTCTTCCAGGCACCCTGGCTGTTGGTTAAGGAACACCTGCCGGAGGACGGAGAGGCGGCGCATTTCAATAAAGTCAGCCGGGCTCTTGATGTGTCTTATGTGCACATGGCGCGATACATGAGCGCCGCCGATTATGCGATCCGCCAGGTCATCACGGCGAAGTTCCAGCAACCCAGGACCAGGACAACCCGCTATTGGGCCCGCGACAATTTCGGCTTCTACGATCACGAGGGTAACCCGGACCGTGGGCGGTTTCCGGTGCTGGGTTCGGGCCCGGATGTCGATACTCTGTCCAGAAAACTGCCACTGACTGCCGGGGATTTCGATCCCGCCAGGCGGGAACTGGAAGCGATGGCCTGGACGTCCAGCCATTTCCAAACCGGTTTCAATACAAATTGGTTAATGTATAGAACCCCTGTCACCGGAAGGTACAATCTCCGCTTTAGCGGCTATACGATTTGGGTCGGACCAAATGGCTCGATCAGGGCGCACGCTCCGTCCGCCGGCTTGACGCCCGGCGGCGCGAACGCAGGGGCAGCAACCCAGCCACCGTCCGAATGGCATCGGGCCAACCCATTCGACATCACGGTGGGTCGGCGCAATGAGCCGGTGCACATATACGCCAAGGTCGGGACGACGGCGGCGACTCGCATCGCGCAGTTTGATCTCACTCCTGTACCGGCCGTCTACGAGGCTAACAACGTCTGGTTGGTGGCAAATCAGACCATCATAACGGATGCCGTGAGGTTCTTTCGTCCGCGGGCGGGACTCAACGGCGACGCGAACAACTCCAACAAGCTTGCGCAGCGCGATGGGATGCCCGGCGTTGCCTTCCGTTGGATGGAGGTCGAAGGGCCGCTTTACGACGAATCCACGACCGCCGGTTACCGCCTGCTGTTCGGTAACCTGCCCCTGCGGCGGGTGACTGAAAAGAACCAGGGGGTGGAAATAGAAATTTTGCCGGATCCGCCTCGCAGTCCCCCGGCGGTCCGGGGTGAACCGCCCGTTTCAGGCAGGAATTCCGCGGCGCGCGGAGACCGCGAGCTGCTCGCCGCCCACGATGTCCAGGCGCGGTCGAGCTTCCCGATCCGGGCCGGATTTCTGCCCGTGCCCGTCCGCGTCGAGGTCGTGTCGGCGGCCCCGCTCGAGGACGCCGAGCGGCTCCTGCGGTCGTTTATCCCCCGGGCCTACCGCAGGCCCGTCCCGGAAACGGAGTTGAATCGTTTCCTCGCGCTTTTCCACCGGCGATTGCAGTCCGGCGCCGGTTTCGCCGGCGCGTTGCTCACCACCTACACGGCAGTTCTGGCGTCACAGGAATTCGTCTACCTGGATGAAGGGAAATCCGGCCCGCTCGACGACCATGCGCTGGCCACGCGGCTGGCCCTGCTCTTGTGGAACTCGGCGCCGGATGCGGCGCTGCGCGAGCGCGCCGACCGCGGGGAGTTGCGTCGCAGTGAGGTCCTCAAGTCGGAGACCGAGCGGCTGCTGGCGGATCCGAGAAGCGGGCGGTTCACGGAAGCGTTTCTCGATTACTGGCTCGAAATCAGGAAAATGTTCGACACGACGCCCGATGTGGAACTGCACAACGACTACTATCTGGACGATGCGTTACTCGAGGCCTCCGTAGACGAAACCCGGCTGTTCTTTGCCGAACTGATGCGGAAGAACATGCCGGCCCGAAACATCGTGGATTCCGACTTCACGTTTCTCAACGATCGTCTCGCGGCGCATTATGGCGTTGAAGGCGTCGAGGGCGTCACGATGCGCCGGGTTGCGCTGCCCGCGGAAAGCGTCCGTGGCGGGATGATGACACAGGCGATTGTTCTAAAGGTGACCGCGAACGGTACGACCACCTCGCCGGTCTTGCGGGGCAAATGGATCATGGAGCGCATTGCTGGCCAAGAGATCCCGCCGCCGCCGGCGGCTGTTCCTGCGGTTGAGCCTGATATTCGAGGCGCCGTCACCATCCGGCAGCAGCTGGCCAAACATCGTGCCGACGAAAGCTGTGCGCGGTGCCATCGGAAAATCGATCCGCCGGGCTTTGCGCTGGAGAGCTTCGACGTGATGGGCGCCTGGCGCGACCGTTATCGGGCCATGGCGGGCAAGGGGGAAACCCCGGAGCGGGGCATCGGACATAACGGCTGGCCGCTGGCCTTTTATTATGCGCTGCCAGTTGACCCCAGTGGCCAGATGCCGGACGGGCGCGAATTCGAAGACATCCGTGATTTCAAGCGACTGCTTCTCCGGGATGAAGCGCAGATTGCCCGCAATTTTGTGCGTCATCTGTCGGTATATGCAACCGGTGCGCCAGTGCGGTTTAGTGATCGCAGGACGATCGAACAAATACTGGAGAAGACGGCCTCGAGCCAGTACGGCGTACTGGCCATCTTGCACGAGATTATCCAAAGCGATCTTTTTCGTAACAAATAGTCCGTGCACCCATGAAAGCGCTGCTCGCTCCCAAAGTGACCACCGGGCCTTACTTCTCGCTCCGAAAGCCGATATCCCGCCGTCACTTCCTCAAAGGGGCGGGCGTTGCGCTTACGTTGCCGCTCCTCGATTCGATGCTGCCCCCGTTTGCTCGGGCGCGGCCGGCCCTCGCTTCACTCGACCCCGGCGCCAAACCGCGCCGGATGTTCGCGATCATTACGAATCTCGGTATCGTTGCGGCCGATTTCAGGCCAATCGGGGCGGGCCGTGCATACAAGTTGTCGCCCTATTTGGAGGTGCTTAAGGACCACCGCGACGATTTCACCGTATTCACCGGGGTGTCGCTCCCAAACGTAGATGGCGGTCATCCCACCGACAACGCCTGGCTGACCGGCGCGCCAAACCCGGGCAGTAGTTCTTTCAAGAATACGATCTCGCTGGATCAGGTCGTGGCCGAGGCCATCGGGACCCGGACCCGGTTTCCCTCCCTGGCGCTCGCCGTGAACGGCAGCAACAGTCTTTCGTGGACCGGCAGCGGCGTTGCGATTCCGCCCGAACAAAAAGTGGCCGATGTGTTCAAGCAGTTGTTTGTCCAAGGGACCCCGGAAGAGATTGAGGGCCAGGTGCGAAAACTCGCCGCGGGCCGGAGTATTTTGGACACGATCGCCGATCAGGTTAAAACCCTCGAGCGCGATTCTGGCGCGCCGGACCGCGAGCGAATAGACCAATTTTTGACCAGTGTGCGCACCTTGGAGAATCGCCTGCTGATCTCCGAGGGTTGGGAAATGAAACCGAAGCCGGTGGTGAATGTGCCGGCTCCTGTCGACGTGGACAGTCAGACGCGATTCATCGAGAAAATAAAGGCAATGTATGATTTGACCCGACTGGTCTTGGAGACCGACTCCACCCGGGCCATTACGTTGTTCATCAACTCCGCGGCGACTGGTGTGGTCGACAGCGCCAATCTGGGAGTCGCCATCACCGAAGGCTATCACGGCCTCTCGCACCATGGTAAATCCGAGGCCAAGCTCGCACAGTTGAAAGCCCTGGATATCGCGCAGCTGAAACAACTCGCGGACCTTTTTGCCGGCCTGAAGACGGTGGCCGAGGAAGGCGAATCCCTGTTGGATCGTACCATGGTGCTTTACGGCTCCAATCTCAGTGACGGCAATTCCCACGCATCGTCCAATCTCCCGACCATCTTTGCCGGTGGGGGCTTCAAGCATGGCCAGCACCTCGTTTTCGACACGGTGCGCAACTACCCGTTGACCAATCTCCACCTCTCGATGCTCCACCGGTTGAGCATCGAGGCGGACCGTTTTTCATCGTCGACCGGAACAATGCGCGGCCTGGAAATGGCCTGAACTACAATCCTGTAAACCCCTCCCGGATCCGATCCCCCTGAAAATCCGGCTTCCTATCAGGAGTTCCCGGTGAGTGGGCTACAGTCAGTCCCCGATTTTCGCGCGTTCCCAAAACGAAGGATATTGGGACGCGTCAGGCCTGCGACGAATTGGCGGAAGCAAAACAATGCGCCCGAAAAAATCAACTGCTGAGGCGTAGAGCGCCTGCTGCACTTCTTCTATTTTCTCAATAAAACACCGTGCGATCGAGGCTGCGGTATTGGATGGCTTCGAGGAGATGAGGTGCCGCGATGGTGTCGGCCTGCGCGAGATCAGCGATGGTGCGGGCGACCTTCAGGATGCGGTCGTAGGCGCGAGCGGAAAGCGAGAGTTGCTCCATCGCCTGCTGGAGCAGATCGCCCAGCGTCGCGTCGATGGCGCAGTGCTTGCGGATCTGGGCGTGCGTCATCCGCGAGTTGGCGGTGATCTTCGTGCCGGCGAAGCGGGCGTGCTGGCGCGTGCGAGAAGCATGAATACGCTGGCGCATCGCCGCCGAGGTTTCGCCGGTTTTCTCTGTGCGCAGTTCGCTGAGTGAGAGCGCCGGCGCCTCGATGTGGAGGTCGATGCGGTCGAGGAGGGGGCCGCTGATCCGTGCGCGGTAGCGCTGCACCTGCACGGGCGAGCAGCGACATTCTCGTTTCGAATCCCCTAGATACCCGCAAGGACAGGGGTGTGTTGCCCAGTTGTCATCTGACGCTGGTATGCCCGAAACCAAAACCATTAGGCTATCCTAATGAACCCGTTACGCTCGGAAACCACGTCCGAAAACGTCGGATGGACCTGCACCTGTTTCAAAAGGACGCCGCCCGCCAAATCGGAGCGGGTATGCAAGCGCTCATCAATTGGGAGAAGGGTAGGTCAGAGCCGGAAGTCCGCTTTATCCCCGGAATCATAGCGTTCCTGGGATATGACCCGCGGCCAAAACCGGGAACGCTCGGTGAGCGGCTGATCGCCTTCCGGGTGGCGAAAGGATGGGCGCGTCCAAGACTCGCCAAGGACCTGCGGGTTGACCCGTCAACGTTAGCCCGATGGGAGACCGGCAAGCGGCGGCCTTGGGGTGCGTATGTTGGGAGGGTGACCGAGTTGCTTCGCGACGGGGTTGCAGATGGGACATCGTTTTGGCGCGGGACGGT
>JBDSGI010000203.1:0-8566 GCA_039919035.1 Opitutaceae bacterium | reverse complement strand
GTGCCTCCGATGCCTGTTACTCCTTGGGCAAGGACGTGAGGTCCAGCCCGGCAAACGAATTCCTGCCGTCAGAATCACATCCGAAATTTTCTACTCTGCTTTCCGTGTCGTTTGGGTGTTTCGTCGTGACTCTCTCCAAATCGACCATGGCCCAACCCTCCTGTCCCTCCTGCACCGTCGAAGACGTGCTCAGTCATCCCGCGCATTGGGAATGCGCCACCTGTGGCCACGAGTGGCCGAAGGAAGCCGCGCCCGAAACCGCCCGCGTCGTGAAGGACGCGCATGGCACCGTGCTCGCCGACGGCGACACCGTCACGCTGATCAAGGATCTCAAGCTGCGCAGCGGCTCGGGCGTGCTCAAGGGCGGCACCAAGGCGAAGAACATCCGCCTCGTGGACGGCGACCACGAAATCGACTGCAAGATGGACGGCGTCGGCATGGCGCTCAAAGCCTGCTTCGTGAAGAAGGGCTGACCCCAAATCGCACCATGCGCCGAATCGCCCTCGCCCTCGCTCTGGTCCTCACCGCCATCGCGGCCGAGCCGCCAATCCCGGCGGAAGAGCGGACCGAAATGATCGCGGGACTCACCGCTCGAGCCGCCCAATTCGATCAGGCCATCGCACAATCCCCGCGTGACGCCGATCTGCGCTCACGACGGGGCGACGCCCGGCTTTTTCTCGGCCGCTTCGCCGAAGCCGTCGCCGACTTCGAGACGGAAATCTCCCTCGATGCCAGCCGCGATGCGCCGCATTGGCGGCTGGGCATCGCTTATCACTTTACCGGGCAGTTCGCGAAGTCGGCGCACCAATTCGAGAAATACCACGCCTACGACGGGCGCGACCGCGAGAATGGCATCTGGAAATTCCTCGCCGACGCGAAGGTGCTCGGCCTGGAACCGGCGCGGCGTGCGATGCTCACCTACACGCGCTTCGATCGCGAGCCGTTCCCCACGCTCTACGAGATGTTCGCCGGCACGAAGACCACCGCCGCCTTTCTCGCCGACCTGCGGACACGAAAGCTCAACGCGAAACCGTCGGTGATGTTTTTCGCCCATTACTACGCCGGGCTGAACGAACATCTGCTCGGGCGCCGCGCCGAGGCGATCCAACTGCTGCGCGAGGCCGTCGCCAATCCGTGGGGCCGCACCGCCGAGGGCGGCCCGGCCTACATGTGGCAGGTGGCGCGGCTGCACTACGAAGTGCTGTCGGCCACGCAGCCTTGAGGCTCAGCGCTTCAAAAGATTCTGGGCGCAAAATCGGCGAGGAAGCGCCGCCACACCGGCCAGCTATGGTTACCCTCGGTGGTGGTGAACTCGTGTTTCACCTTTTGGGCAGTGAGCGCGGCGTCGAAATCCTGGTTCGCCTTGATCAGCGCGTCGTCTTTGCCGCAGGCGAACCAGAGAAGCTTGAGCTGGCGGTTGAGCGCGGCCGGATCGGTGATGAGGCTCGCGCCGTTCGCGACCGAACTGCTCATGCCGCCAACCCACGCGAATTGATCGGGATGTTTCAGCCCGATGGTGAGCGACTGGCCGCCGCCCATCGAGAGCCCGACGATCGCGCGGCTCGCGGCATTCTCGCGGGTGCGGTAGCCGGCGACGACGAGCGGCATCGCGTCCTCCAGCAGGTCGCGCTCGAAGGCGGCGGTGTTCGCGTTGCGCACCGTGTTTGGACCGGGCGGCACCGCGTGACCGTCGAGCATCACGACAATCATCGGCTTCGCGCGCTGCTGCGCGATGAGATTGTCGAGAATCCAATGGGCATGGCCGTGCGCGACCCACGTGGCCTCGTTGTCCCCGCTGCCATGGAAAAGATACAGCGTCGGAAACCGCGCCGTCGCGTCGGCCTCGTAACCGGGCGGAGTGTAAACCTGCATCGTGCGCCGACGGCCGAGCGATTTCGAGTTATACCAATGAAGGCTGACTCGACCATGCGGCACGTTTTGAAAATCGTGGAGGAGCGCCGGCTCGCCCGGAATTTCCAAGATGCTCGTGCGCGGCGCGCCCATCGGTTTGATGTCGCGGTTGCCCGGATCGATCATCGCGATGCCGTCCACGTTGAGCGAGTATTCGTAAATGCCCGGTTCGAGCGGACCGACCGTCGCGCTCCACAGCCCGCTGGCGTCTTTCACGAGCGTCGTCGCGCCGCGCGTCATCTGGCCCGAAACCGTCACGGCCTTGGCACTCGGCGCGCGCAGGCGAAACGTGACTTTGCGGTCGCCCGCGATCTCGGGCGAAATCACCGGCGCCGCCTGTGGGCCCCGCCTGGCGGCGGCGGGTGGGGGTGAAGGAGCGGGCGTTTGGGCCACCACCGCGGTGGAAAAAAGCAGTGGCAGGAAGGCGACGCGACGAAACGCGCATAGGGAATGTAGGGTAAACATGGTGGGGAGAGGGCGAACGTGCGCACCACGCCCGATGCGCTCAAGCCGAATGCGGCGCGGACGGGAGAAGGCGTTTTGAAATTGGACAACCTCTCGTTTCCGTCAACGTCCTGCCCAATCCACCCACCCTATCGATGAGCCCGAAATACCCCGCCCTCGTTCGCGTTGCGTTGCTGCTGCCTTTCCTATCGAGCACGCCGACGTTGCTTGCTGCCGACCCCGCGTCCGCTGCGCTGCCTCCCTTGCCGCCGGCGATGAACATCCCCAAGCCCGGCCCCGTCACTGATGCGCCCTACGCGCCGCAGCCGATTCTTCCCGGCGGCGTCGTCGTCCCGCTTTTTCCGGCCGGCTCGCCCTACCTCAAGGCGGAGAAGGTGCGCGAAGCCGAGGTCTACAACATGAACGGCTCCGCGCCAGGCCGCATCGCCAGCATCGTCAAGATCCACAATCCCTCGATTGAGTTTCACGCGGGTAACCGCGCGCTCAACACCGGGGCCGTCGTGATCGTCGTCGCCGGCGGCGGGCACCGAACGCTTAACGTGGGCGGCGAGGGCGCAGACTTCGTGCCCTTCTTCGCCAACTACGGCATCAACACCGTCATCCTCCGTAACCGCCTCCGCAGCGACGGTTATGACGCCAAGACCGACGCCGTTTACGACGCCCAGCAGGCAATCAAGATTGTGCGGGCCTACGCCGGCGTCTGGAAAATTGACCCGAACAAGATCGGCATCATGGGTTTCTCCGCCGGCGCCGAACTCGCGGCGCCCGCCGGGCTTTTCTGGGCGGAGTTCGACGCAAAGAACAATGTCCCCGGCAATCCCTTCGCCGCGATTTCCTCGCGGCCCGATTTCGTCGGCGTCGTCTATCCCGGCCCCACGCCCTTCACTGCGCCGCGCGGGCCGAATGCCACCCCCGGCACCGAATGGAAACCGCCCGCGATTCCGCGTGACGCGCCACCGAGCTTCACCGTCTGCGCCGGCTTCGGCGATCGCGGGCACGCGATCTGGGCCAACGAGTGGTTCACCGCGATGCTCAACGCCGGCATTCCCAACGTGGAAATGCACATCTACGCGCGCGGCCGTCACCCCGGCGACACGCCGTTTGCCGGCGACCCGCCTTCCACTGGCGGCCTGACCAACCGCGGCGGCATTGCCCTCGGCACGTGGCAGGATCGCTTCATCGAGTGGATGCGCGACCTCGGCTTCCTCAGCAAATCGGGCGTCGAGACACTCGCCGCCAAGGATGCCACGGCCAATCTCATGCGGCCCGCGCCCGGGACCGGTGGTGGCGGGCGACGGGGTGGACCAGGCGCGCCCGGCGCTGCGCCGGTGCCGAGCCCAAAGTAACAACCCCGCGGCTCCATACGAACGAGTGCGGCGTTCGGAGCAGCTACCCTCGCCATTCCCATCCCCAGATAACGCCTCGTATGATTCAAAGTGAAGGCTCCTGAAAAAGAGGCGACCACTGCCATGCCTACCATCGAGACTGAACGCCTCGTGCTTCGCGCCTTCACCCAAGCGGATTTGGAACCGTATTTCGACATGTGTTCAGATCCCGAGGTCGTGAAATATTTGGGCGACGGAACGACGCTATCACGCACCGACGCCTGGCGACACCTCGCCATTTTTTTAGGCACGTGGCAGCTCCGCGGCTACGGCATGTGGGCGGCGGAAGAGAAAACGACCGGGCGATTCGTCGGTCGCGTCGGTTACCTGCATCCCGCGGGTTGGCCAGGAATCGAACTGGCATGGGCGCTCGCCCGCCAATTTTGGGGGCTCGGCCTCGCCTCCGAGGCGTCCCGCGCTTGTCTGAACTACGGCTTCACCGCGTGCAAATTCGATCACGTGATCAGCCTGATTCAACCGCAGAACAGTCGCTCCATCGCAGTGGCAGAGCGTCTCGGTGCGCGCCACGAGAGTTCGACGGAGGTATTCGGAAAGGCCCACCTCACCTACGGGATTCGCAGGAACGCCGAGTAAATTCCGGGGTAGCGCGGAGCTTTAGCCCGCGCCTGGCCACTCAGACTTGGTCGCGCTCGGGCGCGTTCCGCAAAAGCGGGTGATTCGGTTTGTCGCACCCTACGTGAAAGCACCTATGCCCGCATGCGTTTGCGGATTGCCGTCGGGTCGCACCGGCCTCCCTCTCTCGCGGTATGCGCCTGCTGAATCCTGTTCTGCTCATCTCCCTCTTCGCAATTTCTCTCCCGGTTGCGGCTAAGCCGCTCATCGGCGGGCCCAAGACCATCGCGGTCGACGCGAGCGGCACGGTGGCCGGATCGGTGGCGTCGCCGATGATGGGTCAGGGCAGCTACACCAAAGGGGCGACCAAGGTGGCGGTGCCCCTGATCGCCGTGGCCTTTGAAACGTCCGCTCAGGCTCGCGTCAGCTCCGCTGGGCGCGAACGCTCGACGGTCAAGAGCCTCGAACTGCGGCTGTCCATCGACGATGCCATCCTTAAGGAAATCAGCGCGGAACTGCAGTCGCTCGTCGAAAAAGATCTGGCGGCCCAGGGATTCGAGATCTTGCCCAAGGAGTCGATTGACACGGAAGCCCGCTGGCTCGGCATCGCGAAGGACGGCAAGATCGGCGAGGACGTGAAGGACAATTTCATGTCGGGCTTCATGGGCAACGGCAGCATGAACCGCTGGTTCACCGCCGGCGACCGCCCCCTCTTCGGCACCGGCGCAACCGGCGCACTCAGCGAGCTCTCGCCGCTGATCCGCACCGCGCGCGAACGGAAAATCTCCCTGCTGTTCTACCGGTTCAAGGTGCAATTCACCGAGCTGGAGAGCAAAAACGCGATCGTCTTTAACTACGTGAAGGGAAAGAACGTCCTCCACATGGTGAGCGCGGATGTCTCCGTGTTCACGCCCGAGCACACGCTGGGCGGCATGATCAAGCTCACGGCCAACCTCACCGCCGGTTCCGATTTTGTGCAGGAGCTGCAGGGTTCGCCCGGACGCTACAAGGTCATCGCCAATCCCGCGCAGTTCAAAGCCGACAGCCTGCTGCTGATTCAGGCGACTTCGAAGCAGTTTGCCCAGGCTCTCCGCAAGGCGCAGTAAGCCGCCGCGCCCCGCGCTGGCGATTACTTCGCCAGCGCGGCCTTCAGATGCGGCACGAGGCGCTTCGTGAATTCCACGGAATCGGGGCCGGAGAGGTGTGACCACTCAGGGCACTCGAATATCAACTCGGGGTGATCCGAGTAGTAAATGTTGGGCGCGCCGGTTTCCTGCATCAGCCGTGCCCAGGCGCCGGCCCGGGGCGTGCCGGCATCCTCGAGTTTTTTCAAATCACCGCTGTGCGGAAAGCGAACGAACACAATCTTGCCGCCGCGGGCCTGCAATTTTTTCACGAGGGCCGCGACCTTGCCAAAACGCTCCTCCACGGTGCGCGCCATGCCCGTCAAAACTTCTTTTGGGGTATAGTCGGGGAAGGGCGGCGGAGTGAAGAGCGGTATCCAACCGTGCTTCACGCGCTCCTGCACCTCGCCGGGCCGGGCGCAGGCGTCGGACATGCGCGTGCGGCGCTCGCGATCGGCCGTCGAGAAATACGGCGGGAGATCGGGCGGCAGGTAGGAGTTGGCGCGGTTGGGGACCGAGATTTTTTGGAGCAGCTGAGGGAGGACGAGGTCCTCCTGCTTCATGAACGCGAGGTGTTCCTCAAGCCACATGCCGATATGGTGGCCCATCCGCTGCGAGACGGTGCGGCTGCGGTAGCGTTTGAGCGCATCCTCGGCGTTTTTCAGCAGCGGACCGCCGGGGGCGAAGAACATGCCGGGCACGACGCTGCAGATGATGGTGCCGTGAAAGCGCTCGTCGTTCACCAGCTCCTCCAGATTCGGATAGGCGCAGCTGCCGGCGAGTGCGAGTTGGATGGGCCGCCGCCCGAGGCCCTGCTCGAGCGCGTCGAGGTCCAAATCGAAGAGCGGCCGAGAATCGCCCACGATCACGATGGAGTCGGGGCGCACCGCCTCCCGCCGGTCCGCCCAAAGGTCGGTGGTGTCGTTGAGGGTGGGCGCGTAGCCGCGCGCGCGCGCCGCAATCTCCCATGCCACGGTGCCCGCCGCCGTCAGCAATAGCGTGGCCAGCATGAGCCCGCGCCACGGCAGCGCGGGGATGGGCCGCTGAAAATCAAAATTGGAAATAGATGAAGGCATTGCCACTTCCCTGAGTTAGAATGATCGCGCCGAGCATCACAGTCCAGAGGGCACCGATGAGCCACGCGGGTTTGCTGGCGATGGCCGCCTCGAACGAGGTGTCGCGCAGGCGCCAGTGGGCGAACCACAGGCAGACGGTCACGAGGGCAACTTGGAGGATTTCCCGCCCCGACAAGATGGCCTGGCCGACGGGAATCTGGCCGGCCATGGCGCCGAGCAGCCTTGCCGCGTCTGGAAAATTGGCCGACCGGAAAAAGACCCACGCGATGCAGACGAAGAAATACGTGACTGCACAGAGCAGCAAGTTGGCGAGCAGCGTCTCTTTCCACGCCGCATTTTTCGTCATGGCGCGCAGGAAGTATTCGACTGCGAGGCACAAGCCATGGATGAGGCCCCACACCACAAATGTCCACGCCGCCCCGTGCCAAAGGCCGCCGAGGAACATCACGATGACGAGGTTCAGGGCCGCGCGCGCCGCACCCACGCGATTTCCGCCGAGCGGAATGTAGAGGAAGTCGCGCAGGAACGTGGACAGCGAGATGTGCCAGCGCCGCCAGAAATCGGAGAAGCCGACTGCGGCGAAAGGGAAAAGGAAATTGTCCTTGAGGTGAAAGCCAAGGCAAAGCGCCGCACCGATGGCGCAGGTCGAGTAGCCGGAGAAGTCGAAGAAAATCTGACCCGAAAAAGCGATCACGCCGGTCCAAGCGTCGAGTGTCAGCACCGGACTGGGGTGACCGAAAACACTGTCAGAAATCGGTGCCAGCAGGGTGTCCGCCAGCACGATTTTCTGAAACATGCCGAGCGACATCATGAACAGGCCCCAGACAAATTGATTCGGCACCAGCGTGCGCGCACTCACGAGTTGCGGCAGGAAATCCGCCGCCCGCACAATCGGGCCGGCCACTAACTGCGGGAAAAACGAGACGGCCAGCGTGAAGTCGCGCAGCGATTTCGTCGGCTGGCAGACGCCCCGATAGACATCGAGGGTGTAAGACAGCGAGTGAAACGTGTAGAACGAAATCCCGATCGGCAGGAAGATGTCGAGGTGGGGCGGCTGATAGGCCACGCCCACGCGCGCCAGCAGCCACTGGGTGTTTTCGAGGAGAAAATTTCCGTATTTGAAAAACCCCAGCATGCTCAGGTTCGACGCCACACTGGCCCACATCCAGCGTTTGCGCGCCGCCGGATCGCCCGCCCCCGCGATGCGCGCGCCGAGGTAAAAATCGAGCGCGGTGGTCGCGAAGAGCAGCAGCGCGAAAGGCGGATTCCACGCCCCATAGAAAACGTAGCTCGCGACGAGCAGCAGGTTCTTCCGCGCCGTCCACGAATGGAGCAGCCAGTAGCCGCCAACGACGACGACAAAGAAAACGACGAACGTGAGGGAGTTGAAGAGCACGGGAAGCCGGACGGGAAACCGCGACGGCGCCCAAGAAATCGTGACTCCCCTTCACGGCAAGAGGATTCTGGTTGCCGCCAGCGCCTATTGTCGTCCGCCTTCCCGGCATGGGCGCCAAATATCTGCCGACGGTCAAGGACCAGAAAGCCAGTCGCCGCTTTCAGCAAAAACAGCACGTCACCTCGAAATTCATCAAGCCCGCCGGCAAGCCGCCGGCCAAGCCGGCCAAGAAAAAATAGCGGTGCAGCCGGCGCGGCGTTAGCGGGCGGCCCCGCCAAACTGAGGCTCGGTCCCGGTGCCCCGGGCCTGCTCAAGGAGCGACGGCACCCCGGATCGCAGCGGGCGATTGATCGGCGGGCGCGGTGCGGCCTCGGGTGCCTCGGAAAAGCGCAGGCGCAACTGCCGCGCCGAGGCCTTGACCACCGGCGAGGCCACCGACGAGTCGATGATCGCCTGCGTGATGCTGTCCGCCGTCGCGACGTCCTTGGCGCGCCATCGGATCACCGCGAGGGCCAGCAGCGTGGGATTGGGATCCTTCAGTTGTCGCACGCGCTGTTGGACTCGATTGACCGCCTCGACGCGAAATTCAGGTGAACGCGATTCCACCCACGCGAGCATTGCCACCGCATCATCGTA
>JBDSGI010000202.1:0-5102 GCA_039919035.1 Opitutaceae bacterium | reverse complement strand
TGCTCGCGGTGCAGGGTCCGCGCGCGGCCGCCATCGTGCAATCTTTGACCGGCGCGAAGCTCGGGCTCGTGAAATACTATCACTTCACCGAGGCGACGGTCGCCGGCATCCACTGCCTCGCGAGTCGAACGGGTTACACGGGCGAGGATGGCTTCGAACTCTACCACGCCGCCGCCGATGCGCCGGCCCTCGCCGAAGCGCTCCTTGCCGCCGGTCAGCCGCATGGTCTTGAACTCGCCGGCCTCGGCGCGCGCGACAGCCTGCGGCTTGAGGCAGGCTATCCGCTCTACGGCCACGAGATCACGGCGGAGATTTCTCCGCTCACCGCCGGGCTTGGTTGGACCGTAAAGCTCGACAAGGGCGCTGATTTCATCGGTCGCGCCGCGCTCCTCGCCGAAAAACAAAACGGCGCGCCCAACCGGATCGTGTTTTTCAAGACGGGGGACCGGCGCATTGTCCGCGCGGACACGCCGGTGCTTGCGGCCGACGGCACGACCGTGGGCCGAGTGGTCTCAGGCACGCTTTCACCAATCCTCAACGAGGCGATCGGTTCGGCGCTGGTGACTACGTCCGCCGCTACCGAGCCCCTCGCGGTGGATATCCGGGGCGCGAAGTTGAATTTGCATCTGGTCAAACCGCCTTTCGTCGAACTAAAAAATCCGACCGCATGAGCAACATTCCCGACTTACTCCGCTACGCCAGGTCTCACGAATGGGTGCGGCTCGAAAACGACGGCACCGTCACGATCGGCATCACCGACTATGCGCAGAATTCACTGGGCGACATCACGTATGTGCAGTCGCCCAAAATCGGGGCCGCCTTCAAAGCCGGGGAGGTTTTCGGCGTCGTCGAGTCGGTGAAAGCCGCCAGCGATCTCTACGCGCCGGTCGCGGGAACGGTCGTCGCCGTGAACGCCGCCCTCGATGCTGCACCCGAGACGGTGAATCGCGCGCCTTACACGGAGGGTTGGATGTTGCGCCTCAAGCCGACGGATGCCGCGGCGGTGGGAGCCCTGCTCGACGCGACCGCCTACGGCAAACTAGTGAGTTAAGGCGTGGGCCACTGGCGGTTGGCTGGGTCAGCCACAAAAATGCCGCACTTCATCGCTGAGGGCGGCGTTCAGATGGTGGACCTTACTGGACTCGAACCTGTGACCTTTTCGATGTCAACGAAACGCTCTAACCAACTGAGCTAAAGGTCCCGAAATCTGAGGTCGGCGAGTAACGCCATCGCCGGTGCGCAGCGCAAGAAAAAATCCTGCACGTCTCGCGGTTCTCAGGAGGCAAAAAACTTCGCGGCAGCGGCCCGATCCAGCGCGATTTGGGCACGCAGCGCCGCCAGATCGGCGAACTTGGTTTCCGGCCGGAGGAAGCGCAGCCACTCGATCGTGACAATGTCCCCCTCGTCGAACGGGCATTCACCGAGCAGGTGAGCCTCAAGCCGGGGCTCGGTTGACTGCTCGACGGTGGGGCGCAGGCCGTAGTTGGCGACGGCAGGGTGCGAGTGCGGGGACCTGGCGCCTTTCAGCCGCACGGCATAGACGCCCAATCGCGGGCGCACGTCGGGCGCCCAAGGCACGTTCAAGGTGGGAAAACCGATGGTGCGGCCGAGACGTTTGCCGCAGGTCACGCGGCCGGTGGCGAAGTAGGGATAACCGAGCAATGCGTTCGCGGTCTCAATCTCGCCCGATTCCATTAGCGCCCGGATCCGGGTGCTGCTCACCGGTTCGCCGGCGACAGTGATCCGGGGCGCGCTAATGACGCGCACCCCGTGTGCCTGACCGCTCGCGACCAGCAGTGAAGCGTCGCCCCGGCGCCCGCGCCCGAACCGAAAGTTTTCGCCAACGTAAACCGCGACCAGACTTGGCAGACGTTGGCGCAGCCACGGAATGAAATCTTCTGCCGGCACCGCCGCGAATGCCGGGGTGAACGCCTCGGTGACGACGAGGTCGACGCCGAGCTTGGCCAGCAGTTTTAACTTGGTGTCGCGGAAAAGAATCATCCGCGTTGGGTTGTCCGGCCGAAACAGCTCGCTCGGGTGTGGCCAGAAGGTCAGCACGCCGCACAGACCGCCGTCGTGGCGCGCCGAACGGACCGCCTCCGCGATCACGGCGCGATGGCCGAGGTGCACGCCGTCGAACATGCCGATGGCGAGGTGCAGCGGACGTGGCGGGAGCGCGAGGTTTTCCAAACCATCGATCTGGGCGGGAAAGTTCATCGCAGGTCCGTGGCCGCGCCGGTGGTAGGCGTTCGTCGACTAGAGCGCGAGGCTCGGCACCGCGTCGCGCGGCGCGATTAGGCGCTTCTCGATTTCCGGGAGTGTGAGGGCGTTGATTTGGTCGAGGGTGAGGGCCTGCTCGATCCGAAACTTGTCGGTGGCGGTGCGGCGCAGCGCGGCAAGATGGGCGCCGCAGCCGAGCTTCTGCCCGAGGTCGTGGGCGAGGGTGCGCACGTAGGTGCCCTTGGTGACGCGCATCCGAAAATCGAAACGCGGGAGCCCGAAACGCGTAATCTCCCAGGACGCCACGCGGATGAAGCGCGGCTCGCGTTCGATTTCCTCGCCCTTCCGCGCGCTCTTGTAGAGCGGGACCCCGTCGATTTTCACGGCGGAATACATCGGCGGCATCTGGTATTGATCGCCGTGAAAGGATTGAATCGCGGCCTTGACCTCGACCTCAGTGAAGGGCGGGACGGGACGCGTCTCCATCATCTCGCCGTCGGCGTCCTGCGTGTCGGTCACCTTGCCGAGTTCAATCGTGCCCTCGTATTCCTTGTCTAGGCTCGTGAGGTATTGCGACACGCGGGTGGCCTTGCCGACGAGGATGACCAACAGCCCGGTCGCCATCGGATCCAGCGTGCCGGCGTGGCCGATGCGCTTCATCCGGAGCTTGCCGCGCAGGCGGGCGACGACGTCGTGCGATGTATGGTCGGAGGGTTTGTCGACGAGGAGGATACCCTCCATCTCTTTGGGCTGAACGAGCATCGCGTTACGTTTTTCGGACGGCATCGACACCGCCGATGCTACGTGCGATGGCGGCGACGAAACGCTCGCGGAAATTTTCCGTGTGGGTTTTCACGTTGAGGCCGGCCGCGCAGGCGTGGCCGCCGCCGTTGAACTGCGCCGCAATCAAATCAACCCGATAGGCCGGATCCTTGGCGCGGAGGCTGCCCTTGAACGTGCCGTCCGGCCTCTCCTCAATGAGTGCTCCGATATCCACGCCATCAATTGAACGCGCGTAGTCTACCAGCCCCTCGGTGTCCTCGGGCGTGGCGCCGGTGCGCTCGAAAATACCCGCCGGCAACGTGCCGATGCAGGCGCGCCCGCTGCACTCGCGCTTCAGCGAGGCGAGGAAATGCTGGAGGAGGCGGAGCTTGCCCTCCGTCTCCCGCTCAAAGACTTCGTAGCCCGCCTCAGTGGGGCTGGCGCCGAGTCGAACGAGTTCGCCCGCGAGCACGAAGCAGCGACGGGAAGTGGAGTTGTGCCGGAACTGTCCGGTGTCGGTCATGATGCCGGTGAAGAGAGCTTGCGCACTCTGCGCGTCGATGGGCAGGTCGTTGTCGAGGAAGATGCCGCCGAGGATTTCGCAGGTGGCAGCCGAACGGCTGTCCACGAGGTTCGCGGCCGTGTAGCCGACGTTGGAAATATGGTGGTCGATGACAGCGGCCGGCGAGGGATAAACCGCCTTCAGGCGATCGCCGACACGAGCGAGGTCGGCGCAATCCACGAAGATCGCGGCGCGATCTTCGTGACGGTTGAGCACGTCGTCGGTGCGAAGAAACGTCATGTTCCCGACGAGAAAGCGGAGACGGCGCGGCACGGGGTCGGCGTTCACGCAGATCGCGTCGAAGCCAAGGGCAACGAGCACCCGGGCCAGCGCGACCTGCGAACCGATGCAATCACCGTCCGGCCGGGCGTGGCCGACTACCGCGATTTTTTGCCCGGCGAGCGTGGCCAGCAGGCGGGCAAACACGGCGGAGAGTTCGGGATAGTATTTTTCCACGGTGCGCGGGATCAGTCGGCCGGCTTCCGCACCGGAGGCCGCTCGGTTTCCTCGATCACCTGCAGGATGCGGGAGCCGCGCACAGCGGAGTTGTCGCGCACGTATTCGAATTTCGGGAGATATTTCAGGACGATGCGGCGGCTGAGTTCCTCGCGGATATCGGCCGCCTTCGAACGCAGCCACTTGAGTTTTTTCTCCTCGGTTTCCTCATCGCCGATCACGGCGACGAACACACGCGCATCGCGCAAATCCGGCGAGACGCGCACTTCCGCGATGGTGATTGTGACGGCTTCCGCCTGGTAGAGCTTGCGGAGGATGGCGCTGAGCTCGCGCTGGATGAGCTCGTTGACGCGGATGGTGCGGTTGCTCACGTAGAATTGCGGATTTGGGATTGCGGACGGCAGATTGGTTCAGACTTCAATCCGAAATCCCCGATCCGCAATCGGCAATGGTCAGAGCGAGGCCCTGACTTTCTGGACTTCGTAGCACTCGATGACGTCGCCGGCCTGGTAGCCGTTGAAGTCGTCGAGCTTGATGCCGCATTCGAGGCCGGCGCGGACCTCATTGGCGTCGTCCTTGAAGCGTTTGAGCGTGCTGATTTTGCCCTCGTGCACGATTTCCTTGCCGCGGCGGAGCCGGGCTGAAGCGTTGCGATTAATTTTGCCCTCGGTGACGAGGCAGCCAGCCACGAAACCCTTGGCGAGCGGAAACACCTGGCGCACTTCGGCCGCGCCGGTCTTCGTCTCCTTGAGATCCGGATCGAGCATGTCGGCCATGATCTCGCGCACCTTGTCGCCCATCTCGTAGATGATGTCGTAGGTCTCGAGGCGGACGCCGTGGTGCTTGGCCAGCGGGGTGACGCCGGATTCGAGCTTGGTGTGGAATCCGATTACGAGGGCGCCCGTGGAGGCGGCCATCGCGACGTCATTCTTGGTCACGAGTCCGACTTCGATGGAAACAATCTCAAGTGTGACCTTGGTGCTCTTGATGCCTTCGAGGATATTGCGGACGGCCTCGGAAGAGCCGAACACATCGGTCTTCACGATCGCCTTGAGCACCTTGGCCTGCGTGGCGGCGATGTTGGCGAAGAGCTGCGCGATGG
>JBDSGI010000201.1:0-2888 GCA_039919035.1 Opitutaceae bacterium | reverse complement strand
GCCTTCAGGGCTTCGACAATCACGTCGGTGCGGCGGTCCCAGTCGTCGTTCTTTAACTGGGCATATTGCTTTTTGCTCTGGCTCGCCGCGAGGGCGTATTCATCCGGCGACTCCGGCGTGGCGCCGGCGTCGGGCACCTCGCGCTGCCACTGGGCCAAGGCCTGCCGCAGTCGGAGTAAGGCGGCGGCGTGGGCGGGATCGGCGGCGACATTGCGCGTCTCTCCCGGATCGTTTTGCAGATCGTAGAGTTCCTCGACCGGTTTGGCGTCGGCAAAAAAGCGATCCTGCGCGGGTGTGAGCTTGCCGTCGGTGTGCAGCGCTTTCAGCAGGGTGAACACCGGATAGTCCTTCTCCTTGTAACGGCTCCGCTGCCAGTAGGGCATTTCGGGATAGTAATTGCGGATGTAGTTGTAGCGGCCGTCGTGCACCGAACGAATCCGATCAAACGCCTCGCCGCAGCGGTCGCGCGCGCCGAAGGCAAAGTCGCGCGGCCTCGTGTGGGGCCCGATAAATTCGCGCCCGTCCATCGTGGGCAGCGGACTCACGCCGGCCGCCACCAAGGTCTCCGCCGACACGTCGATGATGCTGACGAGCCGACTATCCACCGCGCCGGGCGATACCCGGCCCGGCCAGCGCACGAGCAAGGGCACGCGCAGGCCGCTGTCGGAGAGCCATTGCTTGTCCCACACGTGCGGCCGGCCGTTGTCGCCGAAGAAAAAGATGACGGTGTTGTCGGCGATTTTTCGCTCCTCCAGCCACGCCAGCAGGCGGCCCACCTTGGCGTCGCAGACGCGAACCGCGTCCATGTAGTCGGCCCAATCTTGACGGGCCACGGGATGATCCGGGTAGAGCGGCGGCAGCGTGACCGTCGTGGGATCGGTGCGCTTTTCGCTGCTCGGCAACGCCGTGAATTTCCGGTGCGGTTCGAAGAAATTTACCTGCGCAAATAGCGGCTTTCCGTCCGCCACGGTTTTTTCCATGACGGCGAGATCCTTGGAATCGAAGACGTCGGCCGGCTTGAAGTTGAAATCCTCTTTTCCATTGGCCCCCAAGCCGACCACGTCAACGCACGTGTAACCGGCCGCGCGCAGATAGGTCGTGATTGGATGCACGCCCTCGGGGAGCGGCTTCATCAGCATCGTGCGATGGTCCTGACAATTGATCCGCGTCTGATACATGCCGGTGATGAAGGCGCTGCGCGACGCGGAGCAGACGGGCGCGGTGGTGAACGCATTCGAGTAACGCCGCCCCTCGCGCGCGAGCCGGTCGATGTTGGGCGTCTGCGCCATCGGGTAACCGTAACAACCCAGCTCGACGCCCAGGTCGTCGCCGATGACCCAAAGGATGTTGGGCTTTCGGTCGGCGGCGCGCGCTTCGGAAAAGGCCGACGTCACTACGGCCAATGAGCAAAGAACAATAAAGCGTTTCATGGGATTGGGGTCACAGAGTTTTCAAATACGCCGCGAGGTCGCTGAGATCCTGCGCGGTGAGGCCGAGTTGATCGGCGGAGAGCATGAGGGATTTGAAGCGATTTAGCCGGAGTGTTTTGATCCGGTCGCGCGGGATGAGTTGCGACACACCGCCCATCGATTCGATCATCACGGGATCGGCGAGGCTGTGCGCGATGCCATCGATCTGGCCGCCATCCTTGAGATCGACGCGCGTGAATTCGTAGCCGTGGGCGATTTCCTGTGAGGGATAAATGACCGACGTGATGAAGGCCTCCACGCCTTGGTCTTTGACCCAACCGGTCAGGTCCGGGCCGAACGCGACGCCGGTGCCTTCGAGGCGGTGGCACATGATGCACCGAGCCGACTGGATTTTTCCGCGCGCGGAATCACCCGCGAGCTTCGCGATTTCGGCGGCCGGAGGGAGCTGCGAAACCTTGGGTGCGTCCGGCGGCGCGGCGATGGACTGAAGGACGATTTTTTCGGGGTCGTAGATGCCGCGCTGCTTCAGAATTTCGCGGGTGCCGAACGCCTTCCAGTCGTCGAGCCCGCGGTTGAAGAGCCACCACACGGCCTGCTCGGTGAGCGCGCCTTCTTTGCGGGCGGCGAGATCGACGATGGCCATGACGGCTTCGCGGTTGCCGATGAACGCGAGCGTGTCGAAGGCGAGGCGGCGCTCGGAGGCGGAGAGGCTCGCCGCATTGGTGCGAGCGATCAGCGCGGGCACGGCGGCGGGCGGGAGCAGCCGCCACGTGAGGCGGGCGAAGGCGGGCGACCACGTCATGGCATTTGGCTGCGCTTGGGCGAACTCGGCCCAGACGCCGGCCTCGATGCCGAGGGCGGCCATGCCGCAGGCTTCGAGATAGGTGCGGTCGGTGGCGTCCGTGAATTGGGCGAAGAGTTTCACCACGAGAGCGTGTTTCTTCGGGCCGGCGACATCGCGCAGCGGAATCGCGACCTCGCGGCGCACGGCCGGGCTGGGATCGGCAATAAGTTCGCGAGCGAGCGCGACCACCTCGGCACCGGCATTGCGCAGAGCGCGGAAGCCGAGCAGGCGCTGCTCGGCGTCGGCGTGCCGCAAGCGTTCGCGACTAAGCGCGGCGCCCTTTTCACCGAGAAACGGCAGGAGCCACACGGCGCGCGCGGCGACCCAGCGATTCGGGTCGGCGAGCACGGCTTGCACGGCCGGCAGCGCTTTTTCGCCGGCGGCTTTCAGCGCCACGAAGCCCGCGTAGCGCACATTGGTCGCGGGACTCTTCAGCTGGGCGACGGCATCGGCGATTACGTCGCCGGTGGGTTTACGGATCGCGGGTTTGAAGCCGCGCGGCGCGATGCGGTAGATCGTGCCGGAGGTGCTCGCGTCGTTGTCGGCGTGGCCGCCGACGCGGTTGTCGAACCAGTCGGCGACGTAGAGCGCGCCGTCGGCGCCGACCATCACAT
>JBDSGI010000200.1:0-10032 GCA_039919035.1 Opitutaceae bacterium | reverse complement strand
TGACCGCACGACGTTTCTCCGGCCGCCCTTCGCTCTAAAATCATGTCGCAACCGCTTTCACCTTGAATTCCGCGCCCGAAATTCTCCGTCACGCCCCGCTATCCGACGATGACATCAAGCGCCGCATTGACGTGTGCCCCAAGCTCGCATCGCTGCAGAGCGTAAACCATGCGCTGCGTGAGCTCGTGCGATCAGAGGGCAGCCTCAACTCGCAAATTGCCGAGGTAATCCGCCGCGATCCGTCGTTGTCGGCGCGACTCCTGCGCATGGTCAATTCGGTCTATTTCGGGCTCTCGACCCGCGTGAACAATATCGAGGAGGCCGTGTTTTTTCTCGGCCTGCGACAGATTCGCGAACTCTCGATGGCTACACCGATCATCGAGGATCTGGATCAACTCAAACGCACGACCGCCATTTCACTGCCGTGGAAACAACTGTGGACGCACAGCATCGGCACCGCGATCCTGACTCGGGAAATCCTTGCATCGACCGCGCTGCAAATTGACGACGACACCGACTACCTCGTCGGACTCCTGCACAACGTCGGCAAGGTGGTCATGGCTTACTCTTTTCCCGAAGACTTGCGCGCGCTGATCGATTCCCCGGCGAAGAGCGCGGTCGAGTTTTGCCAGCACGAGCGCGAACTCATTGGCTGGGACCACGCGGCGATCGGCGCACACTACCTCGCGCGCCACCAGCTGTCGGAAGAAATCGTGTTTGCCGTGCGCTACCACAACGCCCCGGAACGGGCGCCCAAACACCAGTTGTTCGCGGCGGCCGTTCAGATCGCCGACCGATTGGTGCGGCACGCGGGAATTTTCGACGGCTTTGAACCCGCCGGCCCGGTGGAGGCCGACTCGTGGCTGGAACTGCCAGGCTGGAGCATTTTGTTTGGCGCCGATGGACCGGAGTCCGCCTTGGCGCGCGCCTCCATTTCCAACTCCCTCCAGAAGCTCCCGTCGATGCTCCAGGGTTTGGTCTGAGAACCAGCAAGCGAATCCGCCGACCTTCTCATCCTGTGCAGCTCGCCGGCCGTCCGGTTCCAAACACCATCATGTCCGCCACGGTCAGCGCGCCCATTTCCCCCCTCGCCACGATCACGCCGGCGGACGCGTGGCTCGAAGCGTGGGAGACGAGCGCGGACTCCGCCTATTGTCGTGACTTCGCGGGGCGCATCATCGCCTTCAACTCTTCCTTCGCGCGCAAGTTTGGGCTCACTCCTCAGGCCGCCAGGATGCTCGGAGACCTCGTTCACGCGGAGGATGCAGGCGCACTCCTGCAAACCAACACCGAGATCGGGCGGCCGCCCCACCGGGCGACCGCCACCCATCGCTGGATCACGCCGCAGGGCGTCCGTTGGTTCTCGTGGGACGAAACCGCGATCCGCGACGGATCGGGACTTCTCGTCGGCGTGCGCGCCGTCGGCCGCGACATCACGATTCAGCGCCTCGCGGAGGAGCAGTTCTACCGTCTGTCGAGCGCCGTCGAACAGTTGCCAGTCGCAATCGTGATCACCGACCTTGCGGGGCGGCCGCAATATGTGAACTCGAAGTTCACGGCCGTAAGCGGCCATACGCTCGAGGGTCTGATCGAGGGCGGTATTGAAGTGTTGCGCGGCGGGCACCCGGATGAAGCCTCCTACCAAAATTTTTGGGGCGCCGTGCGGGCGGGGGGCGAGTGGCGCGGCGAACTCACCACCACGCGGCGGGACGGCAGCACGGTTTGGGAATCGGTCAAGGTCTCGTGCATCCGCTCGGCGGCAGGCGAAACCACGAATCTGCTTTGCCTCCGCGAGGATATCACCGAACGCAAGCGCCTCGAACATGAGCTGCGTCAGGCCCACAAGATGGAAAGCCTCGGCACGCTCGCCGGCGGGATCGCGCACGATTTCAACAACCTCCTCGCGATCATCAATGGCTACGCCGAGATCTGCGAGCAAAGCCCGACCGATCCCGTTGTGTTGAAAAAAAGCCTGCGCGAAATCCATCGCGCGTCAGAGCGAGCGAGTGGACTAGTCAGACAAATCCTGAGCTTTAGTCGCAAAGCCGAGGTGCGTTTCTCCCCCGTGGATCTTAACCAGCTCGTGCGCGATCTGGTCGCGCTGCTCGCGGAGACGTTTCCCCGCATGGTGGTTTTCCAGCAGACATTGCATGAGGGTCTTTCTGCCCTGCTGGCCGACCAGAATCAGCTGCAGCAGATCGTGCTAAATCTGTGCGTCAACGCCCGTGACGCGATGCCTTCGGGCGGCACCATTGCCATGACCACGTCCCGGGTCGCGGGCACGGCCTTGCGCCATCTGGGCGCCGATGCGACGCGCATCTATGCGTGCTTGGCCGTGGGTGACACGGGCACCGGCATGAGCGCCGAGGTCCGCCAGCATATCTTCGAACCTTTTTTCACGACCAAGCAGGGTCATCAAGGCACCGGCCTCGGGTTGGCCGTGGTTTACGACATCGTCGTCGCCCATCACGGCTATATCGAAGTCGATTCCACGCTTGGGGCAGGCAGCGTTTTCCGCGTCTATCTGCCGCTGGCCGATATCGCGGTTTCGGTCCCACCCCCAACGGGCAGCAGTGAATTTCCTAGTGGCACCGAGTCGCTGTTGGTAGTCGACGACGAAGCGCCGCTGCGCGAACTCCTTGCCGGCGCTCTGGCGCCCAAGGGCTACAGCATCACCACTGCCGCCGACGGCATCGAGGCCATCAACCTCATCAGCGACCCCGCACGCCTTTTCGATGCGGTGCTGCTCGATCTCAATATGCCCGGCGCCACTGGCGTGGACGTGTTGCGCGTGATCCGTATCTGCCGGCCGAAGCTCCGGGTCATCGTGTTAAGCGGCCATCTGACCATCGAGGCGCGCCTCGAACTGGAGAAATCCGGCCAGCGCTGCTTCATTCAGAAGCCCTACCGGCTCGATGATTTGGGCCGCCAGCTGCGCCACACCCTCGATCGACGGGCAAGTTAAATAACGCTCGGGATGTTCCACATTTTGCGGGGCGATTGCGACACCGCGTGCTCAGGCCGCCTCGGCCGGCGACGGGAAATGATGCCGCCCCGTGCGCGCGGCGGGTGGTTTGGTCGTTTCCAGCGTCGAGCGCCACCATGCCCACGGCATGCAGCAGCCCAATCGTGTAAGCCACGCTGCGATCGGCCCCGATGCGCTCTGCAACGACTTCCGCTGCGAGCGCACAAACGACGGACATCTTCCAGAGTTCTTCCGCCTCGATGCCGTAGAATTCCACCGGCCGCACGAAAACCTGCGAAGCCACCGCGTAGGAAACCAGCTCGTAAATTTGATCGTAGCCCACGCGCTGCACCGCCTCCTCCACCAGGGAACAGCGCGGGCCGCCGCTGAAATACGCGCTGTTCGCCGTCTGAACCACCCGCGCCGCGATGCTCGGATCGACCCGCCCCAGCGCAGCGATGTCGGGCATCGCGGAAGCATGGGGGATTTCCCTGACAGTATCGGCGCTCCACAGGAGAAATTGACCTAAATCTTTCCGTAGCTGCTCACCCCGGGGTGTTTCACCGGATGGGGAAACATTTCGGTTAAGGCGGCATCCGTTCGCGCCGAGTATTTTCCGATTACACCTCCGCATGATGCGCGTGCTCTATGCCGAAGACGATCCGCAGATCGCCGAACTGGTTCGGCTCAATTTTGCGCGCCACAACGCGGACTGCACACTTGAGGTGGTGGATTCGGGACGCGGCTGCCTCGCCGCGATGGAAAGCGGCGCCTACTCCGTGCTGATGGTCGATCTGGTGATGCCGGACCTTACGGGTCTCCAGGTATTGGGCGCGCTCAGCGCGCGCAACGACCGCACGCCAGTCATCATGGTCAGCGGTCACGGTCAGCATGAGCTGGCGGTCCGGGCGCTGCGCGCGGGCGCCGCCGACTGCATTGACAAGAACTCGCCGGAATTTCGCCGCATCCCCGAGATCGTCCAGCGCCTGCACGCCCGCCGCAAACCTCCAGCCTTCACGCCGCCCCGCCCGGCCCGAGATCATCGGGTGCTCCTCATCGATCCGTCGGAGGATGAGTGCCGCGCCATCATTCAGTTTCTCGCCACTCACGCTCCACGGCTGCGCGTCGTGCCCGGCTCAACGGCGGATCTCGCCCGCTTAATCGGCGGAGAATCGGCCTTCGAGGCCGTGGTGCTGGGCCACAATGTCGAGCGCGGCGCCCAGCTCGACGCGCTTCGGCAGCTCCGCGCGTGTGAAGGCCATTTTCCCGCCATCGTCATCGCGCAAACCGGCGACACGGAAACCACCATCGCCGCCTTCAAACTCGGGGCCCACGACTACCTGCTCGCCGGACCCGACTGGCTCACCGAGCTTGTCTTCTCCTTAAACAACGCGCTGCAACGCGCCGATACCGAGCGCCTCAACGCCCGCCTCACCGAGGAACTCGCGACGATCAATCGTTCGCTCGCGGACCAAGTTGCCGTCCGCACCCGCGAGTTGGAGCACGAGATAGTCGTGCGCCGCGAAGCCGAGCAGCGCGCGGAGGAAACCTCCACGCGGCTCCGGGCGCTTTCCAGCCGACTGCTTCAAGTGCAGGAGGACGAACGCCGCTCCCTCGCCCAAGAGCTGCACGACCAAATAGGGCAATTACTCACGGGCCTGCGGTTTCAACTGGAAGCGGCGCAGGTGGCGGCACCCAGTCCGCCCCTCACCGATGCGCTGGGCGTCACCAGCGAACTGTTACGCGGGGTGCGCGAACTAAGCCTGCAGCTCCGCCCGCGCCTGCTCGACGATCTTGGGCTGAAGCCGGCGCTGGAGTGGCAGACCCGGCTTTTTCAACATCAGACCGGTATTGAGGTTGAGCTTGAACTCACCCTGCCCGCGCAGCGCCTCGCCGCCGAGCTTGAGACCACGGTGTTTCGCATGGTGCAGGAGGCGCTCACCAACGTCGCCCGCCACTCCGGCGCCCAGCGCGCCGAAGTCACCGTGAGCGCGGACGACACCTCACTCCAAGTCGAGATCGCGGATCGCGGGCGCGGGTTTGCCACGGCGGAGGCTCTCGGCCGCCATGATTCGTTGGGCCTGGCCGGCCTGGCCGAGCGCGTCCGGCTAGCGGGCGGAACCTTCGATTTGTTCTCGCAGGCGGGCCAGGGCACGCGCCTGCACGCCGAATTTTCACTGAGGAACGCCACCGCGACTTCACCATGACGACCGCCATCATCGCCGATGATCATGAAATTGTCCGCCGCGGCCTGCGGGGGATTTTGGAGAGCGATGGCTCCTGTCGCGTCGTGGCCGAAGCCGCCGACGGGCTCGCCGCCGCCCAGCTCGTGGAAAAACACCGGCCGCAGATCCTAATCCTCGATCTTAACATGCCGCGGTTGCACGGCATCGAGACGTTGCGCCAGGTGCGGACGACCAGTCCGCAGACTCGCGTCATCGTGCTTTCGATGCACAGCGACGAGCCCTACGTGATCGAGTCGCTCCGCGTCGGGGCCTCCGCTTACATTCTAAAAGGGTCCGAGTCCCAAGACATCGCGCACGCGCTAAAGGAGGTGCTGGCGGGCCGGCGTTTCCTCAGCGCCACGCTTTCGGAGTGGGCCATCAATGCGCTGGTGGCCAAGCCCGCCGACGACGCCGACCCGGTGCAAACGCTGACACCGCGGGAACGGTTGGTGGTGCAACTCGCCGCCGAGGGTCACAACAATCCGGAAATCGCGGAAAAACTTTTCATCAGCCCGCGCACCGCCGAGACGCATCGCACCAACTCGCTCCGCAAGCTGGGCCTGCAAACGCAGACCGACCTGGTCCGCTTCGCGATTCGCCGGGGCCTCATCCAAGCCTGACGCCGGTGCTCGACCAGGTCAGCGTTTAGTTTTTTGCGGCGGTCGCTTTCTCCGGTTTTTCCACCGGGGTGCCCATGCCCTTGCGGATAAAGTCCACGGCCGGCCCTTCTGCGCGCACCTTCACCACCTGCTGGGAGGAGGAGTCTTTCCCGATATAGTCGATGGTGGCGGAGGCCATGATCGGAAGATATTTCCGGAGGTCCTTGCTCTCGTCTTCCGCGCTCGCGTGGATGCTCCAGAGTTCCGCCGGCGGGCGACCCTCGCTCGCGCCCTTGTTTTCGCGCGCCGTAATCTTCAGGTATTTCTCGTAGATCGTCACTTGTCGGATGGATTCATCGTAGGACACCAGCTCGCTGCGCGGCGCGTCGTAAACCGCCATCGTCCGCAAGCTGGTGTTGCCGCGCGCGTCCGTCACCGGCACGGATTCGTAGCGAACACCGCCGCCGACCTGAGCATAGACCGGCACGCTCACGCGCTCGGCCTTGGTGCGGGGCGCGTCCATCCCGTAGTCGAGTTCGACAATCATGTCCGCCTTATCCTCCGAAGGCGCCTCGTAGAGCCCCTTGCCCGAGAGCGCGGTCTTCACATATTCCGCCGCTTCGCGATACCGGAGATTTTCCTCCCCGAGGCGTGGGTCCTTGCTTTTGAGCTTGTAGGACTGCGTCGCCACGGGTGTTGGCTTGGCGATCGCGTCCACCTTTACATCGTATCGCGAGGTCGCGCATCCGCCGAGCAATACGGCCAGTCCCGCGGTGAAAAAAATCGCGAGCGGCCGGGGATGCACGGTGGCCTTTTTTTTCGCGGGCATGGTGGCTTCGGCGGACATCGCCGCCGCGTGGTCAGATTCCGGGCTTGGCCACGGCGTCGGTTTTTGACCCAGCCGGTTCGATTTTCCGGGAGGCGTCGTCGCCCTTTAGGCGGGTGATCTCCTCTTCCAGCCGGGCAATCTCCGCTTCGTTCGCGAGGGTTTTTTCATGGGCGTCGTCGAGTTCCTTTTTCTTGGCGAGCGCGGCCGCCTTTTCGTCCTTCAATTTTTTCAGACGGTCCGCCGAAGACTCCTGCTGCTTTTTCGCATCGTTGAGTTCGAGATCGGAAATGCGGAAACCCTCGGCAATCGCCAGCTCCTCCTCCAGCGAGGCTTTGACGCGGGCGTCCTCGGCTTTGCGTTTGGCCAAGTCCTGTTGGTAAGCGCGCTCCTGGGACAGGCGATCCTGCTCTTTGCGATCCTTGGCGTCCTGCACCATGCCCACGATGCCACCCGTGATGGCACCGAGGACGGCACCCGCCGCCAAGCCCGTGCCGGTGCCTAGTCCGCTGTTGTTGCCCACCACAGCTCCACCCACCCCGCCAATCACCGCGCCGGTGCCGGCTCCGCTCGCGGTCTTGGAGGGCGCGACGCCAGACGAGCAGCCCGTCGCGATCAATAGCGCGAGGGACGTGGCGAAAACGACGGTTCTGTTACGAAAAATCTCGCGGCGGTTTGGTTTCGAGGGATGCGGGATCATGATAGTTAGGGGAGGACGCCTGCGAGGTAAGGACGCAGGCAGCTAATTGGAGTTCCAACGTAATTCAACCGTGGCAGGTGATTTTCCTGTCGTAACCCAGCCGAGTCGCCGCTGCATTTGAAATTCAGATAATTCGAAGCATTAAGAAAGGGCCAGCCTTCCAAACCGCCCCAGCTTTTATTCCCATGATTTCCCGAAACAAGGGTATTCTCTCCCTCGAGTTCCTCGTGCCGGTCCTTGGCCTGCTGTTCGCTGCCATCGTCATCAACGTCTGGTATGCCCAAAGCGTGATTCCCAAGGCCAACGAGGACAATGTCCGCCGCCGGATCGAGGCGGCGCGGATTGCCGCCGGTGACGTGCAGGAGACCAGGCAACGCTCGTTCTACGCCATCATCCAAGACACTGAATCGAGATGGGAAATCGTCTTCTGTCTTTGGGGCATGATTATCCTCGGCTACAAACTGATTCACGTCACCAAAGAGCGCGCGCTGCTGAAGCAGGATTTCATCCGGGTGCAACCCGGAGAACGCATCATCCCCGACGATGCTTTGGATCGATACAAGGAGCTTAAGTCCGCGATCGAGCGCGAACCGCGATGGCGCGAGCGGCTGCTGCCGGAGTGCATCCTTGCGTCGTTGCACCGGTTCCATGCCACCCGTTCGGTGCAGGATGCCGCCACCGCCGTGAGCGAGCGCGCCGAACTCGCCGCCGACGAACTCGATTCCTCGCTCGGCATGGTGCGCTACATCGCCTGGGCGATTCCCGCGCTCGGCTTCATCGGCACGGTGCGCGGCATCGGCGACGCGTTAAACGCCGTCGATGCCGCCATGAAGGGCGACATCTCACCGGTGACCAACGCGCTCGGCCTCGCTTTCAACACCACCTTCGTCGGGCTCGCCCTCTGCATCGTGCTCATGTTTGTGATGCACCTCGTGCAGGCGAGGCAGGAAGCCTTCGTGATCGAGACCCAGACCTTTTGCCGCGATCGGGTGATCGACATCATGAAAGTGCCCACGCCCGAGGAAAGCTCCCGTCCCGCCACCTACGCCTGACCGCCACCATGGCCACCCTCGGAATCGATCTGTGCGACGCCGCTTTTCAGGCTGCGATCGGCGAAAACGAAAACGTCCGCCCGCTTTCCGTCGCCGACGCCAAGGGCGCGTCCGACTGGCCCGGCTTCGCGTATTTCGACGGGCAGAAATTCGCCTTCGGCCGCGCCGCCGAGGAAAACTGGTTCATCCACCCTCGCAGGGTCGCCCACACCTTCTGGTCGCGGCTCGCGCACGAACCCTCGACGATCGGCCCGGTGGGCAAGGCGGCGGCGTTCTCGGAGCTTGCGTTTCATTTTCTCCGCGAATTCGCGCAACACGCCACCGCGGCGGCCCGCGCGGACCGCGTCGTGCTCGCCGTGCCAGGGTCCTACCTGAAGGACCCCGCTACCGAGGAGGAGAAGATTGGACTGCTGCTCGGCATCGCGGGCGAGCTTGAGCTCCCCTTGGCGGGCATTGTCGACGAGGCCTGCGCCGCACTCTGCGACCCGCGCTCGGGCGGCTTCAATCCCGCGCTTCCCGTCGTGCTCGTGGACCTCCATCTGGAGGGTGCGGATCTCACGCTGCTTACGGCGGAGGAGCACCTTGAGCGGCGCGACTTCATCCATCTGCCGCAGTCGGGCTTCGCCGGTCTGCTCAAGCACTTCACCGGCGCAATGGGCAACCGCTTCCTGCGCCACACAGCCTTCGACATCCTCGCGGATGGCCGGGTCGAGCAGATGTTCTTTCGCCAGACAAAGGACTTTCTCCTCAGTGGCGCCGCCGAGCACCGCTTCCAGATTACGACCGCGAACCGCGCCTACGAGATGCTCGCCAACCGCGACCAACTCGCCGCCGACGCCCAGGCGTTTGTCACCACCCTGGTGCAGGGCTTGCAGACATTTCTCCATCACTCGCCCCATGCCTCGGAACCCTGCACCATCGCTCTGACTGATCGCGCGGCGCACGTGCCCGGGCTCGAAACCCGCCTGCGAGCGTCGGGCTTCCACCGCATTCTCCGCCTCGCCCCCGCCGCCGCGGCTTGCGGAGCCGCCCGCATCGGCGAAAGCCGGCTCAAGGCGGCCTCCGACCTCGCCGACGTGCCAGTTGAAACCGCCGTGCCCGTCGCCCTCGCCCGCCGTTCGCTCGCGGCCGCTTGGGAAGTCCGGCTCCAAAAGCTTCGCGATGCCACCGGCCCACGCCCGCTGCCCACCCACGCCGTGCTCGACGGTATCGGCCACTCCATCACGGCCGGCACCCGCTTCACCATCGGCCTCTCCTCCCTCGGCGCGGACGTCCCGCTCCCGGCGGCCTTTGAGGCGGCCGACGACTGCTCCATTTCCCTGCTGCGCGAAGGCGGCCGCCTCTGGTTCGTCGATCAACACGCGGCTGTGCTGACAGGAGGTGCCATGACCGCCGCCCCGCGCACGGCGATTGAGGCGGGCGACCGCCTCTCCGTCCATAGCAGCGGCCACACCGCCGACATCCTCTTCGCCCACTGCACTGGCTCTAACGGCACCCGGGCCCACGACTAGCCGGCCGCCATGTCACTGGTCAACAAACGCCGCGAGACCGAGGTCTTCAGCCTCTCCTTCCTCGACTGCATTTGCTGCGGCTTCGGGGCCGTCATCCTCGTCTTCATCCTCACGATCTCGCAGAAGACCAGCGTCGTCAAAGCCGACGTGGATG